>JAISDR010000003.1 GCA_031264645.1 Prevotellaceae bacterium
CAGGCTACAAATGTTCTGGGGACGGTCAATCCTCTGGATAAAATCGTTGAAAAGGCGCACGAAAAAGGCGTCTATGTGCTGGTGGACGGGGCGCAGGGAATACAGCATGTCAAAACGGACGTCAGCGCTTCCGGTTTCGACTTTTATGTTTTTTCGGGACATAAGATATACGCTCCAACGGGAACAGGGGTACTGTACGGCAGGGAAAGTTTGCTGGAACAGCTTCCTCCCTGGCAGGGCGGCGGCGATATGGTCAAGACTGTAAGCTTCGACAGGACAACGTACTCCGACCTGCCGCTCAAGTTCGAGGCAGGCACGTCCAACTATGCCGGGGCAATAGCGCTGGGCGAAGCTTTGAGATACCTTATATATACAGGTATGGACGAAATTCATTCACGCGAAAGGGAATTGACGGATTATGCCATGAAAACAATATCTTCGATACCCGGAATTATGATATACGGGACGTCGGCAAACAGGGTGGGTATTGCTTCTTTCCTCGCAGACGGGATTCACCATTCCGATATGGGAGAAATACTGGACAAAATGGGCATAGCCGTCCGGACAGGGCGAATGTGCGCCGACCCTGCTGTTCACCATTTCGGATTGACCGGACTGGTTCGCGCTTCATGGACGTTCTACAATACAATGGCTGAAATCGACAGCCTGTGCGAAGGAATCGAAAAGGCAAAGAAAATATTGAGCGCGGTATAAAAGCGCTATTTAGAACTCCGCAAGGAGTTTATATAACAAATAAAGACGCCCGTTCGGGCGTCTTTATTAAATCCATTCAGGATATTGTTTTAATTTTATTTTTCAGAGATATGACAGTTACTTAGAACTTGAAAGCTACGCCTATATTAAGCAGGGAGACGCGGTGTCCTATTTCCGCCATGACAGCAAACCTGTCGGTGAAATAGTATCGGGCGCCAATGTATAAGCCCCATACAGATTCGCTGGCGTCATGAGTCCTGTTGCCTCCAACAATATCGTAGCCAAGTATCAAGCCGGCGTAAGTGTCCAGCCTGTCGACAAACTGATAGTGAAATGCGCCTCTTGCGCCAAGTATAAAGTGGGAGGATTTGTAGGATAAGGACGCCGTATGATTATCATACTTCATACCTGTATATCCGACATACAATCCTGCGCCTATTGACGCTTTTCCGTTTATCAGATTGTCCACTATTCCATACTCGCCCGACAGCGAAATCGGTGGAAAAGTCGTTTTCCATTCGCTTCCGGAGTGTATGGTATTAAACAGTCCCAAACTTGCGTTTACGACCTTATCGTGTTTTGCGAAAACCCTATTTTGCGCAAAAGACGCCTGTGTCACTGCAAAAACTGCAATGACGGTAAAAAATAACCTTCTCATAAAATATGTATTAAATAATTATTATCATTCCAACAACAGTAATTCCAACATTTTAACCGCGGCAGTCGATACCGGAGTACCGGGTCCGAATATTGCCGACGCACCCGAATCGTAAAGGAACTGATAGTCCTGAGCGGGAATCACTCCCCCCACAATGACCAGAATATCCTCCCGACCCAGCTTTTTCAGCTCGCTCAGAATCTGCGGGACTAAAGTCTTGTGTCCGGCGGCGAGCGAAGACACGCCTACGACATGCACGTCGTTTTCCACTGCCTGCTTGGCAGCTTCGGCGGGCGTCTGGAACAGCGGTCCCATATCGACGTCGAAACCGATGTCGGCATAACCTGTCGCCACGACTTTCGCTCCGCGGTCGTGCCCGTCCTGACCCAGCTTTGCAATCATGATACGCGGCTGGCGTCCTTCACGCTTTGCAAATTCGGCAGCCATGCTGCGGGCTTTTTCGAAATTCGAATCGTTTTTCGATTCTGCTGAATATATTCCTGAATTCATACGTATAACGGCTTGATAGCGTCCTGCTATCTTTTCACATGCATCTGAGATTTCGCCCAATGAAGCGCGTTTTTGAGCTGCGCTGACGGCAAGCTCCAGCAGGTTGCCCGTTTTTGTCTCGACAGCTCTGGTGATAGCCGACAGCGCCGCCTGCACTTCCGCTTCGTTGCGGTCTGCCTTCAGCTGCTGCAGGCGCTTGATTTGGGCTTCGCGCACGGCGGTATTGTCCACGTCGAGAATGTCGATGGGGTCTTCCTTTTCGAGACGGTACTTGTTGATACCGATAATCGTATCCTGTCCCGAATCTATGCGCGCCTGCTTGCGTGCGGCGGCTTCCTCGATACGGAGTTTCGGGATGCCCGTCTCTATTGCCTTTGCCATACCTCCGAGCTTTTCGATTTCCTCGATATGTCCCCATCCCCGCTGAGCCAGATCATTAGTCAGGCTTTCCACATAGTACGAACCTGCCCAGGGATCGACCGAGCGGCAGATATTCGTTTCTTCCTGCAGGTATATCTGAGTGTTGCGGGCGATGCGTGCGGAGAAATCGGTAGGCAGTGCGATAGCCTCGTCCAGAGCGTTTGTATGCAGTGACTGCGTGTGTCCCAGAGCCGCCGCCATAGCCTCGATGCATGTGCGGGCGACGTTGTTGAAGGGATCCTGTTCGGTCAGGCTCCATCCGGACGTCTGGGAGTGAGTACGCAGAGACATTGATTTCGGGTTCTTTGGATTGAAGGTCTTGACGATCTTTGCCCACAGCATGCGCGCCGCCCTCATTTTCGATATTTCCATGAAATGATTCATGCCCACAGCCCAGAAAAACGACAGGCGCGGAGCAAACTCGTCGATGCTCATCCCGGCGTTTACGCCCGTGCGCAGATACTCAAGACCGTCAGCCAGAGTATAAGCCATTTCGATATCGCAGGTAGCGCCCGCTTCCTGCATGTGGTATCCCGAAATGGAGATGGAGTTAAATTTCGGCATGTTTTTAGCCGTGTATGCAAAGATGTCCCCGATTATGCGCATCGAGAACTCGGGCGGATAGATATACGTATTGCGCACCATAAATTCCTTGAGGATATCGTTTTGAATCGTTCCGCTAAGCTGATCCAGAGTGCAACCCTGTTCCAGTCCGGCAACGATGTAGAATGCCAGGACGGGCAGCACGGCGCCGTTCATTGTCATCGACACGGACATTTTGTCCAAAGGAATCTGGTCGAAAAGTATCTTCATGTCTTCCACGCTGCAAATGGAAACCCCGGCTTTCCCGACGTCTCCGACTACACGCGGATGATCGGCGTCATAGCCGCGGTGAGTTGCAAGGTCGAAGGCAACGGACAGTCCCTTCTGTCCCGCAGCCAGATTGCGGCGGTAGAAGGCGTTCGATTCTTCGGCGGTGGAGAATCCGGCGTACTGGCGCACCGTCCACGGTCGCATGACGTACATCGTGCTGTATGGTCCGCGCAGGTACGGCGGCAATCCGGCTGCATAGCTCAGATGCTCCATTCCTTCAATGTCTCCGGCGTCGTATATGCCTTTAACTAAAATCTGTTCAGGCGTCATAAATCCTGCCTGTGTTTTTTCGCAGCGTCCGGCTTTTGCAGCGGGGCTGTCGAGTGATATATTTTTAAAATCCGGTCTCATTTTCTTTTATTTAATAATGCCTAATTCCTGTTGATACTCTTTTAATGTTTCCAATACGTTTGACTTGACGTTTATAAAATGACTGACGCCTTTCGACTCCAGATCTGCCCGGCAGGCGGGGTCTCCGGCGACAACAACAATCGCCTTTCCTGCAACTTTTTCCTTTATTACGGGAACAGCCTCGGCATATTCCTCGTCCGAACTGCAGGCAACCACTATGTCTGCGCCTGCTTTCAGCGCTGCTTCAACGCCTTCGGATATATCCGCAAAACGGTTGTTGTCGCGGACTTCGAAGCCTGCAACGGCAAAGAAGTTGCACGAAAACTGCGCTCTCGCCCTGCACATCGACAGGTTTCCGAATGTCAGCATAAAGGCTACGGGTGTTTTATCCGCTTTTTCGGTTGTCATCCTTAATCTTTCGAACGCTTCCGCTCCGCGACAGGGCTTAACCGGTTCGACGATTTTCATGCTTTCGTCCTTATTCTCCGTACAACAACAGCAACTGCATGACGTTTGTTCGTCAAGGACTTTTTTATCCAGCCTTTCGGTGAAGTTGGGATACTGGTTTGTGCCAAGCAGGGTGTCGCGGCGAATGGCGATGTTCAGTTCCCTTTTCTGGGCTGAAGCCTTGACAAGTCCCTGTATAAATCCTTCTTTCATGGCTGCGATGTATCCGCCCTTTTCCTCGATTTCGCCGAAGAGTTTCCATGCTTCGCCTGCGATGGAAGCGGTCAGGCTTTCGATATAGTACGAGCCGGCAGCAGGGTCGGTAACACGGTCCAAATATGCTTCTTCCTTGAGTATAAGCTGTACATTGCGGGCTATGCGGCTCGAAAATTCGTCCTTCGAAGCGTATGGCGTGTTGAAGGGCGTAACTTCCAGCGAATCGACGCCTGCCATAGCCGCCGACATCGCTTCCGTCGTGCCTCTCAGCATGTTGACGTACGGGTCGTATATTGTCTGATTCCATTCGGACGTTACGGCGTGGATTTTAATTCCCGCTGCGGAATCCGACCCGCCGTACGCCTTGACGACCTGCGACCAGAGCAGGCGCGCCGCCCTGAATTTTGCCATCTCCATGAAATAGTTCGGTCCCACGGCAAAGGTAAACCTCATGCGCGAAGCGATTTCGTCGACGCTCAGTCCCAGATCGCTCAGCTGCGAAAGATATTCGCTGCCCATCGACAGGGCGAACGCAAGTTCCTGAACTGTCGTCGAGCCGGCATTGTGATACACATAAGGACTGACGCCGACAAGCCTGTACTTCGGAAGCGGTTTTCCTGTTTCAATCAGCGATTTTGCCGTTGTGAAAGCTGTGTCCTGACAGAATCCGCCTTCGAGGGTCAGCCTCCGCAGGGGATCGTAGTCGATTGCGCCTTCGATTTTGTCTGCGTTCCATCCTTTTGACTGTACTTTTGCAACAACTTGCCGAAGGGTTTTCAAGGCAGCCCTGCAGCAGGGTCTGAAATTGATTTCTATGTATGGAAACTCAATGTCTTTAGTCAAAACGTCGAAATCGCTGTCCGAAAGCCCTTCACCCCTGACTCTGCAGGTTATGGAATTGACGCCTCTCATCAAAATCGACAGTATCAGACTGTTGTCCGCCGCAACTCCCCTGCTGTCAGGCTCTATTGTCTGGGATATTTTCCAGTTGTTGTCGCAGCGCACGCCTCTGACGTACGGAAATTCTCCCGGAGCGTACTTTAAATGCTGTAAATTCTCGAGATCCGCAGCGCTGTAAAACGGACGAACATTGAATCCTTCCGGCGTCTTCCAAACTAATTTCCTGTCATAGTCGGCGCCTTTCAAATCTTTTACAATCACCTCTTTCCACTGTTCTGCCGTTATAGATGGAAATTCGGTAAATAAACTTTTAGCCATATTC
>JAISDR010000087.1 GCA_031264645.1 Prevotellaceae bacterium
TTATCTTTCCGTGAGCGGAACAGTAATCAAAACTTCTTTTTCGGGACTGGAAGTATCTGATATATTGGATTATTAAAAAATTTTGATGTTTGAATAAATAAAAATATTACTTTTGCGACCTAAATACACGAAATTATTTATATGGTTAAAATTACATTTCCCGACGGGGCTATAAAAGAGTATAATAAGGGAATAACAGGATTGGAAATTGCACAGAGCATCAATCCGCGACTTGCGAGCGAAGTTTTATCGATAGGAGTTAACGGTCGAACCATGGATCTCACTCGTCCGATAGAAGAAGATGCTGAAATTAAGTTATATAAATGGGATGACGATGAAGGGAAACGGACATTCTGGCATTCATCCTCGCATCTTATGGCAGAAGCGCTGGAAGCCACATTTCCGGGAGTCAAGTTCGGGATAGGACCGAGCATCGAAAGCGGATTCTACTATGACGTCGATTTGGGAGAACACATTATTACAGAGGCGGATTTAAAGAAAATCGAAGACAAAATGCTGGAGTTTGCACGCGAAAAGCAGCAGTATCTTCGCCGCGACGTGAGCAAGTCCGAAGCATGGAAAACATATACCGAAAAGGGAGACGAATACAAAATCGAACTGATCAACGATTTGCAGGACGGGACAATAACATTTTACACCAACGGGAATTTTACCGATTTGTGCCGTGGACCGCATCTGCCGAGCACAGAGCCGATCAGGGCAATCAAGCTCACCGCAATCGCCGGAGCATACTGGCGGGGCAACGAGAAAAACAAAATGCTTACCCGCATATACGGCATAACATTTCCCAGGAAAAAGCTTCTGGACGAATATCTTGCGATGATGGAGGAAGCGAAAAAGCGCGATCACCGTAAAGTCGGCAAGGAACTGGAACTGTTCACCTTTTCGCAAAAAGTAGGACAGGGTTTGCCCCTCTGGTTGCCGAAAGGCGCCGCGCTGCGCGAAAGGCTGGAAGTTTTTCTGCGGAATCTGCAAAAGAAGGGCGGATATCTGCAGGTCATAACTCCGCATATCGGGCAAAAGGAACTGTACGTTACTTCGGGACATTACGCAAAATATGGCGCCGATTCTTTTCAGCCGATCAAAACCCCGCAGGAAGGCGAGGAATTTCTTTTGAAACCGATGAACTGTCCGCATCATTGCGAAATATACAAGTCCAAACCGCACTCATACAAGGATCTTCCCATACGGCTTGCAGAATTTGGCACCGTGTACAGGTACGAACAGAGCGGCGAGCTGCACGGATTGACAAGAGTGAGAGGCTTTACGCAGGACGACGCGCACATTTTCTGCCGTCCCGACCAGTTGAAGGAAGAGTTCTGCAAAGTAATCGACATCGTTCTGTATATCTTTAAAATACTGAAGTTTGGAGATTATATTGCGCAGGTATCCCTGCGCGATCCAAATAATAAGGACAAGTATATCGGCTCGGACGAAAACTGGGAAAAAGCTGAGAATGCGATAATTGAAGCTGCCGGGGAAAAGGGCTTGAAAACTGTTGTCGTGAAAGGCGAAGCGGCTTTTTACGGTCCGAAACTCGATTTTATGGTCAAGGACGCCATCGGTCGCAAATGGCAGCTGGGAACAATTCAGGTAGACTATAATCTGCCCGAGCGTTTTGATTTGGAATACGTTGGAGGAGACGACAAGCGCCACAGACCCGTGATGATTCACCGGGCGCCCTTCGGTTCGATGGAGCGTTTTGTCGCGGTGCTGATTGAGCATACGGGCGGGAAATTTCCGCTCTGGCTTATTCCCGAACAGGCGGCTGTTTTGCCCGTAAGCGGGAAATATAACGAATACGCGCACAGGCTTGCCCGGCTGCTCGACGAAAGCGATGTGCGCTGTACGGTTGACGACAGGAACGAAACCATTGGAAAACGCATACGCGAAAACGAGCTGAAACGCGTGCCCTACCTGCTGATTGTCGGCGAAAAAGAAGAGCAGTCCGGAACAATTGCAGTACGCCGGCAGGGCGAAGGAGACAAGGGCGTATTTACTGTAGATGAATTTGTTAAGCATATAAAAAATGAAGTTAAGGACGAACTGACGATTTAACTTCTATATGGATAAGTGAACATAAAGGTATAATTTTCGTTTGATTTTAATGATTATAGAGTCATGGAAGGAGAAGAAAACAGTCGTAAAAGAATTGGGAAAAAAATTAAGGAATTGAGGTTGGTGAAAGGGTTCTCGAAACAGAAACTTGCAAACCTGACGGATATTTCTTCGGCAAGCGTCGCACGCATGGAAGCGGGACGCCATTCTGTCGGAATTGATACTTTAGCTAAGATTGCCAAAGTTCTGGATTGCCATCTGGAAATTGTCGAAAACGGGAAACTGAGAATCGAAGACCGGGAATGGCAAAGCGAAAGGGAAAGAATTTTACTCCAGTTGAAAGACATAAGAGTAGAAAAAAACATCAGGCAGCACAAATTCGCCGAGATGCTTGGAATTGCCTGCTGCAACATGTCGTTGATCGAATCGGCGAAACGTTCGTCGGGCGTCGAACTGATCTCGCGTATTGCGGAACTGCTGGGCTGCAGTCTGGAAATCATGAGCGCTCAGGAACGCAACGCCATGACGATTAAAAAGATTAAAAACTGTAAGGAATTATCTCAGTATGAAATTGATTTCTTGAAAGAAAATCATAAAAAACCGCTTTCGTTCCTGAAGGATAAACTCGAAAGATCGGAAATGGATATAAAAAACAAGATGCAAAAGCTGAATTTGAGATGCATACAGGACAAGCGACCACGAAAGAAATAATATATAAAAATGTATATGAAAAAGTTTCCATCTTTGATTTTGGCAGCCGTAATTGTGCTGCTTGTTTCCTGTACTGACACTGACAATGCGAAGTACAGGTACGAAACGGTTGCGGGCGATCCGCTGAACGCGCGGATATATACCCTCGATAACGGTCTGAAAGTCTATCTGTCGGTAAACAAAAGCAGACCGAGAATCCAGACATATATCGGCGTCAGGGTGGGCGGTAAAAACGATCCCGCCGAGACTACGGGTCTGGCTCACTATTTCGAACACCTGATGTTTAAGGGTACTGAAAAAGTCGGGACCTCAAATTACGAAACGGAAAAGCCTCTGCTTGATAAAATCGAGGAACTGTTTGAGGTTTACAGGAAAACAGCGGACGAAAACGAACGGAAAGCCCTGTATGCCCGGATTGACAGCGTGTCGCAGGAAGCCGCCAAAATCGCCATTCCAAACGAGTACGACAAATTGATGAACAGCATAGGTTCGGAAAATACGAATGCGTTTACCTCATACGACGTTACGGCATACGTGGAAAATATCCCTTCGAACCAGATAGAAAACTGGGCGGAAGTCGAAGCCGACCGTTTCACAAATCCGGTTATACGCCTGTTTCATACCGAACTGGAGACTGTGTATGAGGAATATAACATGAGCCTTACAGACGATATGAGCAAAGTGTTTGACACTGTCCTGTCCGCTCTGTTTCCCCATCATCCATACGGAAAACAGACGATACTCGGATCTCAGGAGCATCTGAAAAATCCTTCGATATCGAATATCAAGAAATATTTTGACGTTTACTATGTGCCTAATAATATGGCAATATGTATGGTTGGCGATTTGGATCCCGACAGGACGGTAAGGATTATCGACAAGTATTTCGGGAAATTTACGGGCAAGGACGTTCCCAAACTGAAAACGGCGTCCGAAAAGCCGATAACTACTCCGATTATTAAGGAAATTGTCGGACTTGAGGCTGAAAACATCCTGATTGCATACCGCTTGCCGGGCGCAAACAGCAGGGACGCCGCAATTCTCGAGTTTGTCGATTATATTCTGACAAACGGGGACGCCGGGCTAATTGACTTGAATTTAGTGCAGAAGCAAAAACTTCTGAGCGGAGGAAGCGGCGTCGAGAATCTCGCGGATTACAGCATTTTCGTCCTGATGGGAACTCCGAAAGAGGGACAGTCGCTGGACGAGGTGCGCAATTTGCTGCTCGGACAGGTGGAACTGTTGAAAAAGGGAGAATTTGAAGACTGGCTGATGGAAGCTGTTATCAATAATTTCAGACTGGCAAAATACTATCAGCAGCAGGAATCCGGCTATGCGGCAAGTATGCTTCTCAATTCTTTCGTGAACGAAATCAACTGGGCGGATCAGGTCGGCATGATTGATTTTCAGTCGAAACTGACAAAGCAGGACCTTATTGATTTCTGTAACAAGTATTTTAACGACAATTATGTTGCTGTTTACAAGAGACAGGGAAGTCCGGAACAGAAGAAAATAGACAAGCCGCAGATTACTCCGATTCCGACAAACAGGGATAAGGAAAGTTCTTTCCTTGCCGAATACAGGTCGCGCGAAGCGCCTGCCATCGAGCCTGTTTTTGTAGATTATGACAAGGATATGTCGAAGTTAAAAGCAAAGAGCGAGGTCGAAATCCTTTACAAGCAGAATATGACGAATCCTTTGTTTTCAATGAATTATGTTTTCGAAATGGGAAACAGCAGCGATAAGCTTCTGGGAACGGCATTCAGCTATCTGGATTATCTCGGCACGTCGAAACATTCGGCAGAGGAAATAAAGAGCGAGTTTTACAGGATGGCATGTTCTTTCGGGGTATCCGCATCGAATGACCGGGTTTATGTGTCAATCAGCGGTTTAAGCGATAATTTCGAGAAGGCGCTGGCATTGCTGGAAGAACGTTTGGCTGACGCTGTGGTCGATGCTCAGGCATGGAAAAATATGGTTTCCGACATTTTGAAGTCAAGGGTGGACGCAAAGGCAAATCAGAGGACAAACTTCTCGCAGCTTGTCAATTACGGACAGTGGGGAGAGAAATCCGCCGCGACGAATATTCCTTCGGCGGAGGAACTGGAATCGCTTGATCCTCAAGTTCTGGTCGACAAGATTAAATCGCTTAAAAACTACGAGCATGTGATACTGTATTATGGTCCGATGTCGAAGGAACAGATAGTGGAAACCGTAAACAAAAATCATGCTGTTGCCGACAGGTTACAGCCGGCGCTCGAGGCGATTAAATTTGTCGAGCAGGAAACAAACGAGAACAGGGTTTATCTGGCTCATTATGACGCAAAACAAATCTATTTCTCAATGACCTCAAAGGGCGAAAAGGGATATAACAAGTCAATAGAACCCGACCGTCAAATGTATAACAATTATTTCGGCGGCGGAATGAACGGTATTGTGTTTCAGGAAATGCGCGAAGCAAGAGGACTGGCGTACAGCGCTGGAGCTTCGTATTCTTCGCCAAACAAGCCGGACAGGTCGTACTATCTGAAAACAATGATAGCCACGCAAACCGACAAGCTCGCGGATGCATGCGCTGCATTTCTCGATATACTGAACAATATGCCCGAATCGGAAAAGGCGTTCGATCTGGCTAAGGAAGGTATTCTCTCAAATATTCGCACGGGAAGGACACTGCGCGAAGCCGTGCTGTGGAACTATCTTGCCGCTAAAGAGTTCGGCTATGACTATGATTCCCGGAAAGATGTTTTCGAAAAGGTGAAGAATATGACTTTGAACGATGTGAAGGCTTTTCAGGAGAAATATGTGAAGAATATTCCGTATACGTACTGCATTCTTGGCGATACAAATGACATGGATATGAACTTCCTGAATAGTCTGGGCAAGGTTCGAAAACTTACGCAGGAAGAAATCTTTGGATATTAAGCGAATAAATAATATATTATAATAAATCAAATTGTATAAATATGGGTAAAAAAGCTGTAATTGTGGTAGACATGCTAAATGATTTTGTGAGCGGCTCGCTTGGCTGCGACCGTGCAAAAGCAGTTGTTCCGGCAATCCGGAAACTGGTGCATGCTGCCCGTGAAAACGGTGTATATGTCGTGTATTCAAACGACTGTCACATCAAGGATGTTGACGCCGAACTGAAACTTTGGGGCGATCATGCTATCAAGGGTACGTATGGCGCTGAAGTCATCGAAGAACTCAAGCCGGAGGGGATTGATTTTGTCGTGCCTAAAAGAAGGTATAGCGGATTTTTCCAAACCGACTTGCATCTCTTGCTGAAAGAGCTTGGAGTAGATACTGTTATCATGACAGGCCTCCATGCGCACATGTGCGTACGCCATACTTCGGCAGATGCATACTGCTGGGGATTCAATATCGTTGTTCCGAAAGATGCGACCGATTCCTTTACGGAAGAGGATTATAACTATGGCATCAAATACCTTAAAGAAGTCTATGGCGCGGAAATTACAAGCGTTGACGATTTAATTGCTTCTTTCGCAAAAAAATGAGGTAAACAAGTACCGGAAAAGACAAAATTACGCTCGCGGCATGACGTCGCGAGCGTAAATGTTTTGGAGAACACCAAAAGTATTTTTTTCATTTATTACTCAGCAGTCTGTCGCCCAAAAGGTCTTTCTGCTCGGACAATGTTTTTTCGTCGATTTGGAGAAATCCAAATTCGTGATTGAATTTTTGTCCTTCCACTATGATCCACCGCAGGAATTGTTTTGCATTTGAATGTTCATCATGGACAAACCCGATATTGAGAACCGGCACAAGTTCAACCTTTTCCTTTTCGAGCAGGGATATTGTTTCGTCGAGATTTTCCGATTTGATAATCTCCAGATGGTCTTTCTTCACGTTCAGCGGGAGCAGCGAGATATCGTCCTTTAAGCGTCTGTCGTCCAAATTATATATGTAACTCAGATTGTTAAACGTTATTCCTGTCGGGTCTTTGCTGATTGCATGAAGCAGATAGATATCGTCGCCCTGAATTTTCTTTCCGCGAAAATCGGAAGACGTCAGCCCAAAATACGAAGCGAAAAGTGTTGCGCTCGAGGTTTTGCCGCTTCCCGAATAGACGGTAAGCTGCTCTTTCAGTCTGTCTTTCGACGAATCTTCGTCTTCAAGCGGATCATCAATGAAAAAGAGTTTTTTCAATTCCCGCTTACCGAATTTTTTTCTGGTAATTTGTTCATACAGGGGATTTTTCTTCGTTGTTACGGGCAATAGCGCCGAACGTCCCACATATGTGATTGCTTTTCCATTTTCGCCGGAATTGTCGTTTTCTACATTGGCAACAATGCGCAAATCAATGTTTTCAGAGTTTTTTTCAGCCCGTTTGACCTGTATTCCGGGATTCGTTTTATTGTACTCGGCTATCCACTTTTCCATCAGGAGCAAAGTGTATTTTGCACTTTCGACGTAAATCACCTGTGCGTCGTCATTATTGTTTCCGGCTTTTGCCGAACTGATTGTTACAGCGCTTAATACTGCCGCTATAAATACTCTTGTAATAGTATGCATACATTTAACATATACTGTCATAAAATTCATTTTTTTCAGGGGACAAAATTATGGCGGATTTCAAAGTCTCGCAATACCATTTTTGTGGTATTTTTATTTTTGTGAATTTATCGGTTTGAATTTAAGGTATGCGAAATAAACAAAATATAACAGATTGTAAAACTCTGGATTGCTTCATGTGTCTCGACCTGCGGAAAGTTAAGAGTTAAGGAGCTAAAATCGTCCTGCCTTTCAGTCAGATATAGAGGGTAGTGTCTTCCGCAAGCTGCGCTTCGCTTGCATGCGGTTATGAAAATTTATCCCTTTCAGGCTGTTATACTTTGAAGAATTTTGAACGAAGATTTTTTGAAAATTCGGTTTATGTAATAAACAATTGTTACCTTTGCACCCGCATTAAATGATGATTTAAGGATTATGAAAATAGCTATTGCAGGAACAGGTTATGTGGGATTGGTTACAGGAACATGCTTTGCCGAAGTAGGGCTGGATGTAACCTGTATTGATGTAAACAGTGAAAAAATCGACCGTTTGAACAGGGGAATTATTCCCATATACGAACCGGGGCTGGAAGAAATGGTCTTGAAGAACATGCAGGTCGAGCGGCTGCATTTCCATACATGTCTGACTTCGTGTCTGGACGACGTCGAAGTTGTCTTTATTGCGGTAGGAACGCCTCCCGGCGAAGACGGCAGCGCCGATCTGAAATATGTGCTGGATGTAGCCCGTACAATCGGGGCAAACATGAACCGTTATGTATTGATTGTTACCAAAAGTACAGTACCCGTCGGGACTGCCAAAAAGGTAAGCAGGGCTGTTCAGGATGAACTGGATAAAAGAGGCCTTGATATAAAATTCGACGTTGCATCAAACCCCGAGTTTCTTAAAGAAGGCGCCGCCATAAGGGATTTCATGTATCCGGAAAGGGTTGTGCTGGGCATAGAATCGGAAAAGGCCGAAAATATATTGCGGCGTCTGTATCGACCGTTTCTGCTGAACAACTTTCCCGTAATATTTATGGACATACCTTCGGCGGAGATGACCAAATATGCCGCCAACGCCATGCTTGCTACGCGTATAAGTTTCATGAATGACATCGCCAATTTGTGCGACCTCATGGGAGCCGATGTGAATATGGTGCGCAAAGGTATGGGATCGGACAGCCGTATCGGTTCCAAATTCCTGTATGCAGGATGCGGATACGGAGGTTCGTGTTTCCCGAAGGATGTGAAAGCTCTGATAAACATAGCCCGGGAAAACGGATACGCCATGCAGGTGATAGAAGCCGTCGAAACGGTGAATGAACAGCAGAAGGGTATCCTGTTCCGGAAACTCTTGCAATACTACAATGGCGATTTAAAGGATAAAACGGTCGCCGTTTGGGGATTATCCTTCAAACCGGAAACCGACGACATGCGCGAAGCCCCGGCGCTGATTCTGATTGAACAGTTAGTCAGGGCAGGCGTAAGCGTGAGGGTATACGACCCTGTTGCAATGGAAGAAGCAAAGCAAAAAATAGATTATCCCGTGATTTACTGCAAGGATAAATACGAGGCCGCTATTGACGCCGACGCTTTGATGATGGTTACCGAATGGACAGAATTTAGAATCCCGAGCTGGCCCGTTATCAAAAAAACCATGAGATATCCCCTGATTATCGACGGCAGAAATATATACGACAAAGGCGAACTTTCTGAAAACGGACTGGAATATCTATGCATCGGCAGACATTAATTATAATTTTTAGCTACATGCACCGGACAAATCACAGTTCAGGAATAAACTGCTATTCATGGAATTATATTTCCGGAATTTATGACAGAAATATTTTTTTGTCTCCCTTTGCAAAAAAAATGTTTTTGGTATGTAAAAAAGTTCTAACTTTGCGACCATTAATATGAATTTATTAACTCTTAAATTATAATAGAAACAATGAAGAATAGACGTGAATTTTTGAAAACCGCTGCCCTTGCTGTCGCAGGCGGTTTGGCGTTTCCCGGTTTACTGTCATCCTGCAAGAGTGCGAGCGGGAGCAGTAGTGGTAAAAAAGGTGGTAAAAAACATATCGGGCTGCAACTTTATTCGTTGCGTGACGATATAAACGACATCGGCATCCAGAAGGTGCTTGAAATTGTCGCAAAAATGGGATATGTCAATCTTGAAACTGCCGGATATGGCAGCGGCAAGATTTACAGGACAGCCCCCATAGAATTTAAAAAAATGGTTGACGATTTGGGCATGAAAGTTACAAGCGCCCATCTGTCAAGAAACAAAAGCGACAACCATGATGCCGACATGAACTGGTGGAACGAAGCTATAGACGCTCACAGCGCTGCCGGAATGAAGTATATGATTATGCCGGTTTCTCCGCTGAACGGCGCTGGCGCTACTCTTGACAATATCAAAAGATACGGGGAATATTTCAACGAAATAGGACTGGCGACTGCCGCTGCAGGTATCAAATTCGGATATCACAATCACGCTTACGAGTTCGAAAACAAGGTTAACGGAGTTCCGGTGTATGATTTGCTGATCGAAAATACCAGTCCCGATCATGTACTGTTCCAGAATGACGTGTACTGGACTCAAAAAGGCGGATACGATCCTGTCGCATACTTGAAAAAATATCCGAAACGGATTCAGGTTCTGCATATAAAGGACGAACAGGAGATCGGCGTCAGTGGAGAGATGGATTTCAAGACTATCTTCGAAACCGCTTATGCCAACGGAATAAAAGACTGGTATGTAGAGGTGGAACGATATATCGCTACTCCGCAGGAAGATGTTAAGCGAAGTTACGATTACCTGAATAAGGCTGATTATGTAAAGTAGCCTTCATTTTTTTTAATTTTTATAAAATTTTGTATATATCAAGCTATCTCCTTAAACAAGAGATAGCTTTTTTTACTCTATCCGGTTTTATGACAAGACATTTATTATTTTTGCTGATATGCCTGAATTCGTTTACCGCAAGCGCGCAATTGCTGAAGCTGCGCCTTTCGGATTCGGCAACTGTAAGCCTGCTGACATGCGATCCAATTGATGAGATGGCTTATACCGTATATGGACACACTGCCGTCAGGATAAACGACCCTGCAAACGGTATCGACCATGTGTTTAATTATGGAATGTTCGACTTTTCTTCGCCGAATTTTCTTTACCGCTTTGCCAGGGGAGAACTGAACTATAAATTGGGTTTCAGCAGATTTGCTGACTTTTTCGAAGAATATTCCGAACGGAAATCGGGCATTATGGAACAGATACTGAATTTGACAGGGGAAGAAAAGCAAAGAGTACTTGATGCGCTGCAAGTCAACTATCTGCCCGAAAACAGGACATATCTGTATAGCTTTCTGTTCGATAACTGTTCTACCAGACCGCGTATCCTGCTGGAAAAAAACATATCGGGAACAGTCGAATATCCCGAAATATTGCAGCAAACGACTTTCCGAACCATTATCCACCGGTGTAACAGGAATCACAGATGGCTTACATTCGGTATTGATCTGGCTTTGGGCGCTCCTCTCGACAGTCTCATAAAACAGACGCCGCAGATGTTTATCCCCGAATATCTTATGCAGGTTTTCAGCCATGCAAAAATAGTTCAGCCCGATGGAAATGCAAGGAATCTGGTCGCCGAAACACGCAAACTCGCTCCGACTTATCCCATAGACGACAAACCTCTGGATTCAAATCCTCTTATGGTTTCATGCCTGTTTTTTGTTCTTGTTTTACTGATATCCTTTTGGGAATCACGATGCAAAAAGTATTTGCGGCTGTTGGATTTTGTCCTGTTTTTTGTTTGCGGACTGACAGGCTGCATGATTTTCTTTCTGAGTTTCATCTCCATACATCCGGCTGTGTTTCCCAATTATTCGATTATCTGGGCGCATCCATTACATATCATACTGGCTGTTTCGCTGTTCATAAAACCGCTGATGAAATTTGTCAAATATTATATGCTGGTGAACGGAATAATATTGCTGCTTTTCATTTTGGCATGGAATTTTCTCCCGCAGAAATTTAATCCGGCTTTTTTCCCTTTAGTACTGACGCTGTGCCTAAGGTCTTTACTTCTCTCTTTGAGAAACAAAACCGGAGTTTCGATCTAACGGACATATCAAGAGATATCCTGTTAGCCATTCCGTAAGCGCCAGCCTTCTCAACTTTTAATTTCCAGTTCTCAATTAATATACTACCTTTGCGCCGATTTTTGGTGTCATGATTCCGCTATACGGATGAATGGTGAAAAGGGAATCAGGTGAAAATCCTGAACAGACCCGCTGCTGTAAGCTCCGCCAAAATCTTTGGATATACTCAATACCACTGGGGGAAAAGAAAAATTTCACTGTACCTGCGGGAAGGCGATTCAAAGACGGAGTAAGTCAGAAGACCTGCCAGAACATTCAGTTACGAAGCTTTCGCGGAATGAAGCTGCATAACGGAAAGGTAAACCACACGGATATTTCCTTTATTGTTTTGCTTGCGGTTCAGTTCGTTGAAAGCTGTTCGGGAGATTATTATGAATAGATATATATTGAATATGAACAGTAAGCAAAGCATTAGAAACATCGGCGTCCGGTATCTGGGAGGGCTGCTTGTGATGGCATGTCTGGCGTCGTGCCGAAGCGAGGGAGACGACATTATTCCCTCGACCGAGACCCCCGTAACGGAGGGCGAAACCGGAGAGGTGCGGGGATTTTTCCTGCTGAACGAAGGAAACATGGGAAGCAACAAGGCCTCGCTCGACTATTTCGACTACGAATCGGGGACGTATCACAAAAACATCTTTGCGGAGCGCAATCCCGGAGTAGTCAACGAACTCGGGGACGTGGGCAACGACATACAGATATACGGAAACAAGCTGTATGCCGTGATAAACTGCTCGCATCTGCTTGAAGTCATGGACGTAAACACCGGCAGGCACATCGACGCGATTCCGATACCCAACTGCCGCTACATCGTGTTCGACAAAGGATACGCGTACGTCAGCTCGTATGCCGGACCCGTGCTTATCGACCCCAACGCGCGGCTCGGATACGTCGCGAAGATCGACACCGCAACGCTGAAAGTGCTGGATACCTGCATTGTCGGTTATCAGCCGGAGGAGATGGCCATTGCCGGCAACAAGCTCTACGTCGCGAACTCGGGAGGATACCGCGTGCCGAACTACGACAACACCGTCTCGGTCATCGATCTGGAGACGTTCAAGGAAGTCCGGAAAATCGTCGTCGGCCTCAATCTCCACCGCATGAAACCGGACAGGTTCGGAAACATTTACGTTACGTCGCGGGGGGATTATAAGAGCATTCATTCAAACACTTACATCATCAACACGAAAACGGACATGGTAACGCGCTCGCTGAACCTGCCGGCAAGCGAACTCTGTCCCGCGGGCGATTCGATATACGTGTACTGTGCCGAATGGAGCCACATAACGAGCACAAACGCCGTATCGTACGCCATTATCAACACGCTGACGCAGACGGTAGTGTCGCGCAGCTTCATCACCGACGGAACGGAAAAGGAGATCGCAATTCCATACGGCCTTGCAGTCAATCCCGAAACGCGGGAGATATTCGTTACCGACGCAAAGGATTACGTCAACCCGGGAACGCTGTACTGTTTCACGCCCGACGGCAGGAAAAAGTGGGAGGTTACCACCGGCGATATCCCCGCGCACATAGTATTCACAAGCAGAAAATTAACAGTAAACAATTAATAATTAACAGTTATGTCAAAAATACGCAAAGTAATAGTAGAACTGTACAGTATGCTGTTTGCCAACCGGAAAAACGACCGTTTCGGCCGCGTACTGATAACGAGAACGGTGGACGAAGACAAACTGATCGACATCGCCGTAAAGAGACGTACAGACCTGAATCCCACGACGCTGCGCGCATCGCTCAACATCCTCAAGGAAATCGCCAAAGAGGAAATAGCAGACGGCGCCGCGGTGCATTTCGGGCTGGGATACTTCAATCTGGTGGTGAACGGGGTGTTCACCGGAGACAATCCAAAATGGGACGGCAACAGACACAGCCTTCGCGTGAATGTAAACCCGAGCATGGACTTGCGCAATATGCTGAAGGACATTGATGTGGAAGTGCGGGGAATGGCGCAGAGCGGCTCATACATCAATTCGGTGAGCGACGTGGCTTCGGGCGAAGTAAACAGCCGCCTCACTCCCGGAGGCGCTGTAAACGTTTTCGGCGGCAAAATCCGTATCGCAGGCGAAAACCCCGACAACGGAATCAGGCTGACCGAGCAGAACTCCGGCGAGATTGTGGAGATTGCCCGAAACGCCGTCGCTCTCAATGAGCCTTCGAGGATAGCATTCGTCGTGCCTGCCGACCTGCCAACCGGCGACTACAAACTGAGTATCACTACGCAGTGCGGCAAAGGAACCGAATTACTCAAGAACCCGAAAACATATACGTTCAACTATGTACTCGTCGTGTAATACAGTCAAAACAGAGACCGCAGCCGCTTCCATTGAGGCCGGGGACAGCTTCCGTCGAGGCTCGGAGGTCGTTTCCGTCGAGGCTCGGAAGCCGTTTCCGTCGAGGCTCGGAAGTCGTTTCCGTCGAGGCTCGGAAGTCGCTTCCGTCGAGGCTCGGAAGTCGCTTCCGTCGAGGCTCGGAAGTCGTTTCCGTCGAAACTCGGAAGCCGTCCTCTCTGCAAGGGTAGCAAGATATAACCACATCGCTGCGTTCGCAATGACGCTTTTCGTAGATAGCACATTAACAGGCTACTTTCTAACCGGAAGACATTCGTCATTGCGAGGTATGAAGCAATCCAGAAACAGGATAACTCTGGATTGCTTCGTACCTCGCAATGACGGACAACGACGGTTTGATTCGATGGGTGCATTGACTGCGTCGAACTTCGTTTCCAAAATGTCGTTTTTCTCTATTCATGGAATTATAACAGACTTGAAAAGTCTGATTTTCATAACCGCAGGTCGCGACCTGCGGAAGAAAAACACAAATATAGACTACCTGAAAGGTAGGATTTTTGATTGCGCTTTAAGTCCTACCTTTCAGGTAGTGACCGGGATTGGTTATTTACCGCAGGTCGCGACCTGCGGTTATGAAAATCAAGCCCTTCGGGCAGCTAAAATGCACAAAATCATACTTCATGAAAAAAAACGATATTTTGAAAACGGAAGTTCGACGCAGTCAATGCACCTTTGCTATGTCCCTCGCAAGCGTCATTTCGCTTGTAGTTCAGCTACTAAACGTTTATTCGCAGTGCTGGACGACGCGCAGTATAATAATATGTAATTTATAATGTTAATAAATAGTAATGATGAAAAAATTTAGATTGTATTTGCTTATGGGCGCGCTGTTTGGCGCGATCTCGTGCGGGAAGGATAATGATGTTCCGCCGACGCCGGAACCGCAGGCGCCCACTGTAGCAATCAGCGCCGGTACTCCCTCCGAAACGGGCGAGTACAGGGTGAAAACCGGCGAAAGCGTAACGCTGAC
>JAISDR010000218.1 GCA_031264645.1 Prevotellaceae bacterium
ACGGCGGCGTATGTTTGCCGCAACGACGTAATGGTCGATCAGCGGCGCAAATGTATTCATCAGCAGGATAACCAGCATTGTACCTTCGGGATACGCGGGATTGAACACGCGTATCAGCACAACCATCGCCCCAATCATAAACCCGTATATCCATTTTCCGGTTTCGGTCTGCGCCGACGAAACGGGGTCTGTCGCCATGAACACCAGTCCGAAGGCTAAACCGCCCATTAGCAGGTGGTAATACGGTTCCATATCCATATACGAATTGCCTCCTATGATGTTGAAGAGATAGCCCGCCGCGAGTGTCCCGACGATTCCGGAAAGCATTATTTTCCAGCTGCCTATACCTGTAAAAATCAGCAGTGCAGCGCCCAGTAGTATTGCAAGTTTCGATGTTTCGCCTATCGAGCCGGGAATAAATCCGAAAAACATGTCGCAGGCTGCCGGCAAATCCAGTCCGGCGGCGGCGTTCGACAGCGGCGTTGCTCCGGAATGTCCGTCGACAATCCATACCTTATCTCCCGATATGTGAGTGGGATACGAGAAGAAAACGAACGCGCGGGCAAGAAGCGCCGGATTCCAGATATTCATGCCCGTTCCGCCAAATATTTCCTTGCCGATGATAACCGCAAAAGCCGTAGCCAGAGCGACCATCCAGAGGGGAACTTCGACGGGCATAATCAGCGGGATAATCATTCCCGTAACTAAAAAGCCTTCGTTTATTTCGTGTCCGCGAACCTGTGCAAAAGCAAATTCAATGCCCAGTCCAACGATGTATGAGACAAGAAGTATGGGCAGCACTTTCAGAAAACCGAACCAGAAGGTCGCAAGCAGCGTCTGTTCTGCGCCTGTCGATTTGAAATACTGAAAGCCGACATTCCACATTCCGAACAGCAGGCATGGAACGAGCGCAAGCACCACAACCGACATGGTACGCTTCATGTCTATACTGTCGCGGATATGGCAACCCTGTCGGCGGGTAACCGTGTCAGGTACAAAGAGAAACGACTCGAAGCCTTCGAATGTAGAATGCAATTTACTCAACTTGCCCCCCTTTTCGAACGAAGGCTTTATTTTGTCGAGGAATTTACGTAATAATTTCATATTGTATTTGTATTTTCTATCATTTTATCAACACATTTCCTTTATCATCAGATTGATGCCGCTGCGCAGTATAGCCTGTACTTCGATTTTGGACGTACAGACAAATTCGCAGAGAGCCAAATCTTCTTCAACGACTTCGTAAATGCCAAGTTCTTCCATTTTGTCGACGTCTTCCGCCAGAATCGCTTTCAGCAGGTAGACGGGATATATGTCCATCGGCAGAACTTTTTCGTACTGGTTTGTAACGACAAATGCCCGTTCCGCGCCGTTCAGATTCGTGTCCAGACTGTATATCCTGTTCGGCGTCAGCCATGAAAAGTAGGATTTCGACACGCTGAATTTCTTTAAACGCGGCATCGCCCATCCTAAAAATTCGTATTTGTTTCCTTCGGGGATGACGGAAATCCTGTTACCGTAAAATCCGGCGTAACCGTCTTTGCCGATGTTTGTTCCCGTCAGGACGTCTCCGCTGATGCATCTGGCGTCTCCGTTGTCGTCAATCAGGTTTTCGAAGGGCGTTATCGAAGTTCCGCATGTGATTTTGTAATATTTCG
The DNA here is from genome assembly GCA_031264645.1 of Prevotellaceae bacterium. Lineage (GTDB taxonomy): Bacteria > Bacteroidota > Bacteroidia > Bacteroidales > UBA932 > JAIRLF01. The sequence goes on from JAISDR010000218.1 coordinate 1,659, forward strand.
GAGCCTTCACTTTCGAACCGCAAAGGGCGACTATTTTCTCGGCATTATATACTCCCGTGGAGAAAAACCGCCCGAGCATGCTGACATGCTGAGCGTCCATTGTCCAGACAATATCGCCCTTATTTATCGGGTCAATATGATGTATCTGAACTCCAACGTTTCCAACCGGATGCTTGCCGGTGAACAGATTTATTTCCGCATTCGGGATTTTGCTCAGCTTCGATGCGGAATCCTCGGCGTCAAGTCCCAAATATACTTTTCCGTCAGTCAGTTTGCTTAAAATATCGATTCCCTTCCGGAAATATTCTTCGTTTCCCGAAAGGATGAAAGCCATGTCAACCAGCAAAGGCGCGGTGTCAAGTCCCGAAATGAATACCGATTTCGGCTTGTCGGCAGGATTCGCAATTATTCCGTACGGACGCTGTATGACAAACGGCCAGTAACCCGCTTTAAGCATCAGTTCAATGATTTGCTCACGACTGTTCAGCATCTGTTCTGTGATTTCGTATTTCTCCTGACTGTTTTTCGCATCGGGCTTGACGATCACTTCAAGCAGCTTGCGACGCTCGCCGCGATTGATTGATTCAACTGTCCCGCTAACGGGCGAAACAAACTGTATCGCAGGCTTGTACTTGTCAAAAAAAACAGGCGTCCCCGCTTTTACTTCATCCCCCTGCTTCACACAAAGCCGTGGCATAAGACCGGGAAAATCAGACGGTTTTACTGCGTATGTCGCAGACTCCGGCGCCGTGCACAATACTTTCTCAGCAGAACCTTTTAGCTTAATATTAAGCCCTTTTCGAAATTTTATTACCCTTGACATTTATCTATTTATATAAATTAAAAATCGCGCAAAATTACGTGTTTTTTTTGAACTGTGAAATTTTTGGGAAAAAACGCAGCAGTTAGAACAAGGTGTATCCGGAGACGATCCCGACCAAATTACGAACTGGTTGTCACGTTCAATCCCTGACAAGGTGATTTTCGTCGAATTGCTAAGAAATATTTAAGCGAATTAATGGATATATAAAATATTTATTACTTTTGCGCCGGAATAAAAGCACGGATTTTAATAAAGCGCTATACTTAGTATTAAAGATTTTATAGTATAAACATAATTAAATTATTTCGTTATGAAAAGTATTAACAGACGTAAATTTTTAAGTATTTCTGCTTTGGCAGGAGCAAGCGCAGTTGCGCCTCAGATGATTGGTCG
>JAISDR010000276.1 GCA_031264645.1 Prevotellaceae bacterium
CTGATCGGTTGCCGGAACATGGGCTGGGGCGACTTGCAGTCTTTCCTTGCGCATCAGGAGGTGCGCTGCCCGGCATTATGCGATGTCGACAGTCAGATCCTGTCCGACCGGGCAGGCGAAATTGCCGAAAGGTATGGCAAGCGTCCGGATACGTACTCCGACTACCGGAAATTGCTTGACCGCAAGGACATCGACATCGTCGTCATCGGGACGCCCGACCACTGGCACTGCCTGCAGTTCGTCGACGCATGCAAGGCAGGTAAGGACGTCTACGTCGAGAAACCGCTGGCCAACAGTATTGCCGAGTGCGACGCCATGGTCGCAGCCGCCAAACGCTACAACCGCATCACGACTGTGGGACAGCAGCAGCGCAGCGGCAAGCTGTGGCATGAGATGATTGAATATCTGCGCAGCGGCAAGCTGGGAAGAATCAGCAGGGTGCACGTATGGAGCAACTTCGCCTACGCCGCCATGCAGCCGTTGTCTCCCGACAGCGCCGCACCGCAGGGTCTCGACTATGAGATGTGGCTCGGGCCGGCGCCGAAGTCGCCTTTCAACGCCGGACGCCTGCACGGTTCCTGGCGCATGTTCTGGGACTATGGCGGCGGATTGATTACCGACTGGGGCGTACACCTGCTGGATATGGCGCTCTGGGGAATGGACGTCAAGACGCTGCCGACCAGGACGCTGGCCGGCGGCGGTAATTTCCTTTTCCCGGATGGCGCGCATCAAACGTTTGATACCATGTCCGTCGTCTATCAGTTCAAGGATTTCCTCATCGAATGGGAAAACAACAGCGGCGTACAGACCGGCCCCTACGGACGGAATTACGGCCTCAGCTTCCGCGGCGTCAACGGGACGCTGGTCGCCAACCGGGAAAGCTGGGAGGTCTATCCCGAAGGCGACCGGACAGCTCCGGTGAAGGTCGCGCCCAGCGGCAACGACCATTTAGCACATGTGGCCGGATTTCTGGAATGTGTGAAAACCCGCAACCCGGAGACGCCCTGCACCGTCGAGAATGCCAGCCTTTGCGCCAAATACTCCCATATCGGGAACATCGGCGTACGTATCGGCGGCGGCGCCCTGACGTACGACGACCGGAAACGGAAATTTGACGTCGCCAAAGCCAATTCATATATCCGGCCTTCGTATCGCAGTCCGTGGAAGTTCCCGGAAATATAACGGTTTCGGGGTTCGATTTTCGGGGTTCGGATTTTCGGGGTCATTGTGGCGGACAATGTTAAAGATGTTTTCTATTTTCGCGAACGAACCGGATTATCCTGCCCCGTTTACAGCAGTGGGAGAGGATCTTGATTGTGTATCGCTACAACGAAAACGCCTCTTACAATCAAATCTGCGTCCATAATCAACTTTTCATTTTACTTCGATATTTTCAACCGCCTGCCGGATTTTCCGTTTTTTTCTTTTCTCCACATAAACGGTTACCACAATCCATATGGCAAAAAGCAACAAGATAAAAATCAGATTATTTTGACTTTTAACGTTGTTCAGGCTGTGGAATGCCGCTACAACCAGCAATGAATTGGTAGCATTTGCCAGTTCGCCCAGTCCCCACGTTCCAAAAATCAAAAGTCCGAAAAACAATAAATTCTCAATGCTCATATTAAAGTTTAAATGCCATACAAACCACAAAATTCCGACAATAATTATGTTCAAAATTTTGGGCAGTCCTTTCAACTGCTGCTGTAAAAAGCCTCGCCAGCCTGTTTCTTCCAGAAGGCCGTAAATAAATACCATAAAGACAAATAAAACAGGAAATTCATTTTTCGTGAAAAGCGTGTATGCCGGAATGGCAAATATCGGGATAATCCAGTATGTCAGGGACGGAAACAGCCATGACCTGTAATTTCCCTTTAATGTCATCGGGCGGAACTTGATTTTGAAAATCAATGAAGCAATAATAACTCCCAGCGTTGGGCCCAAGCCTTCGGCAATAATTTTGACATACAGGTTTGTTCCTTCCAAAATATTCGTTTTAACTGCGAAATATCTGACAGTGACAGCAACAATATAGAAAACCGTTACCGCATAAATGGTTTTTGATTCAATTCTCCGCTTCATTCCGTTTCAATGTCTTTATATGATTTTTGATTTTCTTCATTGCCCAGTCGTAATGGCTTGAAGTCGCGGAAACGCAATAGCTGCCCAGAGTGGAAGTTCCCGTCCATGCAAAATGCTTTTTGGCGAACAGTTCTTCGTTGGAAAAGGTTTCGATCAGCGCCACGACTTTCGCATGACTTTCAACGAGCATTGTCTTTGATGTGTCGTAAGGGGTATTTTGATGTTTTTTCCAAAATTCGACGTTCATTTCGGGATATGTCCGCCAGTTGTACGGCGCAGGCAGGAAAGGCTTTGTTTCACCTTTCCGGTTTGCCGTCGCCCAGTTTAACAGCAACTGATGCCATTCGTACAAATGTACCAGCACGTCACGCACGTTTTTATCCCTGTCCTCAAACAGGAACACGGCATTTTGTTCTTCGTCGGACATGGAATTGATGAGTTTCCACAGTTTCCCGAATTGCTCATTTCCTGCAATTATCAATTCTTCTTTTGTTGTCGGTCGCGCCATTTTAACCTCCTTTTTATTATGTTTTCGAGACAAAATTACGATTTATACCTGAAAAACTGCCGCCTTATAAGATTTCAGACCTGCTATCGAAACCTCAATTCATTTTTCAGCATTTCCATTAGATTGAATACAATCGGACAAATCTCATAATAACGTATCATTCCCAACGACCGGGAAACAAATCCGGGTTTATCCGTATTGGGAAATGTTTTGCATTGTGCAGGGCGATTTTCATAAATTCCGCATTTTTTCCCGTCGATATACCGGCAGGGGATATCCTTCAAATAAATATCTCCGAAATCCGTTTTGCAATAAGCGTCATGAAATTCCTCCGGAGAAATATTTTCTATGCGGGCTAATATGTCTATATCCGCCTTACTTACTTTAGGCGTCAAGCAGTAACAGCAATTGGCGCACGCCGTACAGTCAATTTGAATTATGATTTCTTCATGCAGGCGATGCACGATACTGTCTACTTTCTTACTATCTCTGCTTTTTAAAAATGCCCTGAAACGATAGTTTTCATCTTCCCGTATGTCGGCAAGTTTCTTGATTTTCAACAAATTTGTCTCAATGTACATGGTATCTATATTTTATTATTTTACTTAATTATCCAAATACCGGTCTTATCCGAACCTTTGCGTTCCAATATTTCCAATTGTTTTAACTTTTCAATGTTCCGGTAAACGGTAGTTTTGTTTATCTTTAACTTTTTTGCAATGTCCGACTGGGAAACAGTATTGTCTTTTTTGAATAGAGCAATGATTTTTTCTTGCGTTTTCGACAGTTTTACACCTGCATTTACACCTGCATTTA
>JAISDR010000309.1 GCA_031264645.1 Prevotellaceae bacterium
ACGCCAAGTATGACCGTCATCAATATATATTTAATTTTCATGATAATAAATATTTAAAATTTAATACTTGCGCCAATGGTATAAGTTCTGTTGATCGGATAATTATAGAAGTCGACATAATCGCTCGAAGCGCCACCGTCGGAACCCGGACGTTCGGGATCGACTTCGTGTAGACCCGTAAACGTCAAAAGGTTGTATCCGCTCAAATAGATTCTCAGACTCTTAATTCCCGCTTTATTCACTATTGATTTCGGCAAAGTGTAACCGAGTTCCAGGGTTTTCAGACGTATGTACGAAGCGTCCTGGATCGCATTTGTACCGGTACGGCGACCGTCATGCCCCGTAACGGGATAGTAACCTTCTACCCATTTCGTCTGGGGATGGAAATAATCGGCATCCGGGTTTTCGGGATGCCACCTGTCCATGAACCACGTCAAAGTGTTTTGTCCACCGAAAGCCAGCGCTTCCGTCAGGACTTCGGCATATTGGACATAGACGCCATATGCACCTTGGAAATTCATTGTCAGGTCGAAGTTTTTCCAGCCGGCGCCCGTCGAAATACCATAATTGAAAACTGGAAGCCCTTTATTGGCAATCGGATGATTGTCACTGTCATTGACTACACCGTCCTCGTTCCAGTCGATGTTCCACCAGTCGCCCGGCACAGCGCCCTGGCCTTGCGGGAGATAGAAATTGCGAATCTCGTCGTAGGAAGTAAACATACCGCCGGATTCTCTGCCCCACCAGATATTGTCGTAACGTCCGCTGGTTCTGTTTCTCCAGTAGTCGTATGAATTGCTGGCGGGCGTTTCAAGCCAGTAGGTACGCATCTGCTTGGTAGCGGATATTTGCGGATTCACGAAATAATTGAAGTCTCCGACTCTATTACGATGTTCGAGTGTGACTTCCCAGCCGAAGCTGCGGTCGCTGTTCAGGTTCTCTTGAGGCAGGGATGCCCCGACGGTACCCGGAATCACGGCGCTACTGGTGGCAAGCAAGCCCGAACGGTCGCGTTTGTAAACTTCAAACGTACCACCCAGTAAGCCGTTCCAAAGCTGAAAGTCCAAACCTGCGTTATACATCTTGATAGCATACCATGTTAATCGCGGATTGGGAATGCCGGGAGGATTCACGCCGCCGCTTAGCGCCGTATTGTCGAAATACCAGCCTACGTTATTATTTAAGCCAAACCCTACGTATGTGGAAGGATAGTTGTTTGCCGAACTGTCGTCTCCCATTTCGCCGTATGAGGCGCGGATCTTCAGGTTGGTCAGGTAATCGATTTTTTCCTTGATGAAAGATTCTTCACTGATACGCCAACCAATCGAAGCGGAGGGAAAAAATCCCCAGCGGCTACCTTTTGGGAACCTAGACGACCCGTCGTAGCGGAACTGGAAATCAGCCATATATTTGCCGGCATAATCATAGCCCAGTTTCCCGATGATAGACTGACTCAGCCGGTCTCCTACTCCACCGCCTGAACCTTTTTGATTTTTATCTTCACCGGCAAACAGGTATTTGCTGTTAATCATCAGTTCACGCGAAGCGCTGAAGCTCTCCCATGTACCGTAGCTTTCTTCAAAAAGTAGCGTGCTGTTCACGCTGTGAACACCGAACTTATTGCTGTAGTCGAGTCCTATTTGCATGTTCGAATTGTAATTGAAATTCACACTGCGGCTAACGCTGGCAGGCGTATTCTTTTCGGACGCCGTATAGGTATCCGAATCCGGATTATAGATATACAAGTAGTAAGTACTCCGGTAATTGGTATTATCGGGCATGCTGGTGAAGTAGTCGTAAGACGCTCTTGCCATCAAGCCTTTAACACCGGGCACATCATACGTCAATGACAGCGTACCGTTGAGGCGACGCTCTTTGTTCAACTCATACCCCACGTAATCGGCGTCGGTTTCTGCCACCATGTTGTGTCCGTCGTACAAAACATTTTGATTACCGTTCAGATACAGCGGATTGTCGTTCGCATAGATAGGCGCATCCGGGCGAAGCAGCCAGGTAGCCTTGTAGGTTCCCCAGCCTGAACCGTTCGGTTTGTGTGTATCGGTCAGGATGGCGCCCAGCGAAATTTTCGCCTTCAGGCGTTTGGTTATTTGAGCGTCCACATTCGTGCGCAGGTTCCAGCGATCGGAATACAAATCGCCGCTTTTATACGAACCGTCCTGCTTTCCATAACCAAGATTAAAGAAATAACGCAATTTTTCCGTACCTCCGTTTACGCTAAGGTTGTGCTGCTGTTGCGGGGTTGTTTTCTTAAATACGGCGTCCATCCAGTTATAAGATTGCCTCTGGCCGGTCAGATAAGGGTCAAACTGGTCTTGCGGATAAACCGGATTACGACGAATCAGGTAGTTGCCGCCAAAATCCTGCCAGTTTTGCTCGTTTCTCAATGTCATGTACTCCGTAGCGCTTACGCCTTCGGGCACATACAGGAACTGCTGGAAGGTGTAGTTACCCGTATAGGTAATATCTACTTTTCCTTCCTGGGCCGTACCGCTCTTGGTCGTTATCAGCATCACGCCGTTTGCGGCGCGCAAGCCATAGATAGCGGCCGAACCATCTTTCAGGACAGAGATATTGTCAATTTCTTCCGGATCCATGCGATAGAAATAGTCCTTATCGCGAGGGATGCCGTCCACAACAAACAAAGGTTCTCCCATACCGCGGACATCAATCTTCGTATCGTAGGCACCCGGCTGACTGCTCTTTTGAGTAATACGGACGCCAGGGAGTTTACCGGTCAACATGTTAACAACGCTTTCGTTTTTAGTTGCAACGATCTCGCTGCTTTTGATCGCCGAAACGGCGCCGGTAAGCGTCGCTTTCCGCTGCGTACCGTATCCGACCACCACAACCTCATCCAAGCTTTCCGCGCTTACAACCATTTTAATACTCAGCGTGGAGGCAGTCCCCACCCTGACGCTTTGAGTCCCGTATCCAATATAGGATACTTCCAACACCGCATCCGCCGGCACATCGATGGAAAACTTACCATCCATATCCGTAGCGGTTCCACGAGGCGTCCCGACCAGACGAATTGACGCGCCGATGATCTCTTCGTCATTTTCGTCCGTCACAACACCGGTTACCGTCCTGGTTTGAGCATAGCCCGGCACTGTAAATGCAAAGCAGGCAAACCAAGCCGACATAACAATCAAAATGAATTTCATTCGTACCATTTTTTTTATTAAAATATTAAGGTTCCGCACTTCTTTTTTATTTTCACTGACAAACAAAGTACAACAAGAAGTGTAAAAATTGTACTCATTTGTATTTTATTACATATTCTATGATTTGAAACTCTTCCTCCAAATCAGTTTCTGATCCGGAGGAGGTTCGCGTGCAGGCAAATAAAATTCCTCCGGATACGCACAAAGTTTCACTTCCGATGCATATTCGGTATCAATATCCGAGGTCAATT
>JAISDR010000038.1 GCA_031264645.1 Prevotellaceae bacterium
ATCGTGTTGAAGACCAGAAAATCGTACAGCGTGGGGAAGACTATTCTTTTCAGCGTCGTATCGTTTCCGTAATCTATGATCTCCCTGTAGTCGTCGAGGGGCGTCCGTTTCAGAGTTTCCCCGTCCTGTATGGAGAGTTTGTAGCATTTCAGGGTTTCTTCAAACAGACGCGTGATGTCCCAGGTTTCCATATCGCTGTCCTCAACTGCAGCCCGTGTACGCGACCTTATTCGCCATTTTCCGTTGGTATAGTATTTTTTGTAGATATTGCCCGTTATGGCGTATACTATTGATTTCGCAGGCTGCGGCAACAGTCCGGATTCCTGTTTCAGCGAATCAATGGCTGACTGTTCGCCGTACAGCTTAACCCGGTTGGCTGTACGGTAGGTAATCGCCCTGACCGCCGCGGCATAGTCTCCGCCGGACACTGCACGGCTGTAAACTTTTCCGGCTTCGTCCAAAGCCGACTTGTTAAGATTCATCACCATCAATGAATCTATTTCTTTCCATTTACCGGAATAATCCGTATTCTGCGACAGCAAGCCGCCACAGATAAAACTGATAAGCGTAAATAACAGTATATGTTTCATAACTTTTAATTTTTATGGGAACAAAGGTAATACTTTTTTGGTGAAATATTATTTTTACGGGAAAATCTTTAGAAAAAAAACGGGGAATTTACAGATGTCGATTTATACGGTTAATGTTACAGCCTTTTGAACCAAAACCCGACAGGGTTAAAATTATAATAATTGAAATCCTGCCACTGAGAAAGAAAAGCACTAATAACTTTAACAATGACAGGATTTTTCAACCAAAAAAACACATTATTATTGAATCACTCGATACAATCAAAACATAAAAAGAAATCAGAATTGTAGAAGCGCCCTCCATTTGTTAAACCGCTCAAGAGAGCGCTTACTACTTCTTCCAATTCAGTTGTTGAATTTTCATCCATCAACTTCTAATTAACTATTAACTTAAACAAACCTACCAACGCACAATTACAAATCAACGAAATGTAATTAACGGCACAAATATAGGGGGATTACGCAATCGGAGATTCCGTTTCCTTTATGAAAACGAAAAAAATATACCTAAAAGCGAAAAAACAAAGATTAAAAAAGACGCTTTTACTGTAAATAATTCATAAATAATCCTTTCTAATGAGCAAAATAATCCAGTTTCTCCAATGTGATAAATAATCCGTACCTTTGCAATCGCATATATTTATAGCGAGATGATTATTAAGCAAAGATTTGACAGGTTTTTCAGGGGATGCGATTCCTTTAGCGATGAGGACAAGGCGCTTGTATTGAAGTCATTCGAGCATGTGAGGAAAGCGAAGGAAGGAATCATGCGCGAAAATGGCGAGCCTTTTGTTTTTCATGCAATATCGATTGCTGAAATACTGGTAAAGGAGCTTGGACTGACGGCGACTTCCGTTGTAGCCATGTTTTTGCACGAATCGAATCTGGAAGGCAGGGACATTCCCGGAAACTTTTCGGACGACATTATTAAGATGGCGACAGACTTGAATAAAATCTCGAATATCGATATCAAAGCCACGAGTTTACAAGCCGAAAAGTTTCGCAAGCTGATAGTCTCGCTTTCTGCCGATCCGAGAGTTATACTGATAAAACTCGCAGACAGGCTTGAGATTATGCGTTCGCTGTCCTTTTTTCCGGCATCCAAGCAGTTGAAGAAATCAAATGAAACACTCTTGCTGTACGCTCCTCTGGCGCATCAGTTAGGCTTGTACAATATGAAGCAGGAAATGGAAGATACCGCCCTGAAATATATTGAACCCGAAGCATATCGGGAAATCGTCACAAAACTTCGCACCTCCGACAGCGAGCGTAACAGGCTGATTGCGGATTTCCTGAAACCTGTCGAAAGGGAACTGGAACTCGCAGGGATAAAATACCGGATAAAAAGCCGCACAAAATCAATATATTCCATCTGGAGAAAAATGCGGAAGCAGCAAGTGCCGTTTGAGGGCGTTTACGATGTGTTTGCAATAAGGATAATCAGCGATTCCCTGCCCAAAGACGAAAAATCGGACTGCTGGAAAGTCTATTCCATTGTAACAAATATCTATACGCCAAACACAAACCGCCTGCGCGACTGGATATCTTCGCCGCGTCCTACGGGCTACGAATCGCTGCATATAACCGTCGATACGCCAGAGAAAAAAACTGTGGAAGTGCAAATACGCAGCGTCAGGATGGACGAAATAGCCGAGAGCGGAATAGCGGCGCACTGGCGTTACAAGGGAGTCCAGCAGCTGGAAACCATGCAGTTGTGGTTAGACAAGGTCAAGAAACTCCTGAACTCCCCGAGCGAAGACATCGACGCGCAGGCGTCCTTGCAGGAGCTGAAGCATGACGAGATATTTGTGTTCACTCCGGCAGGCGATTTAAGGCAGTTGCCGGCAGGGGCTTCCGTTCTTGATTTTGCGTTCGACATACACACCGGCATAGGCTCGAAATGTGCAGGCGCTCGCATAAACGGCAAAAATTCAACGATAAAGGAGAAACTGAAAACGGGCGATGTTGTCGAAATAATCACTGCAAAAAATCAGGTTCCCAAAGCCGACTGGCTCAATTATGTTGTTACGTCCAAAGCCCGCGCAAGAATCAAACAGCGTATGCGAGAGGAAGAGACAAAGCTTGCCGGTCTGGGAAAGGAGATGCTGGGAAGGAGACTGAAAAACTGGAAACTGTCGATAAGCGACGATATTCTCTCGTTCCTGATTAAGTACTACAAATTCAAAGTCATAACCGACCTCTATGTCGCTATCGGAGCCGAAAAGATTGATCTGGCGGAAATAAAGGGACTTTTGCAGAACAGCGAACAGAAAGTCGCCGAAAATCAGGACGTCGTCGATAAAACGCCGGTCAAACGGAAAAAAAGCGAGAACTCCGATTATTTGGAAATAGACGAGAAACTCAATAATGTAGCGTTCAAACTTGCGAAATGCTGTAACCCGATTTTCGGCGACGAAATATTCGGTTTTGTTACGGTAAAGGAAGGAATAAAGATACACCGTACAGTCTGTCCCAATGCGCTCCGCCTGCTCGACAAATACGGCTACCGGGTGATACAGGCGCGGTGGAAACAGACGGAGGAAATGCAGTCGTTTCAGGCAAGTCTCAAAATAACAGGCTATGACGAGTATGGAATCATGGGACGCATCAACGACGTGATAATGAAAGACACGGGAATCTCGGTGAGGTCTTTGAATATCTCGAATACAAAAGGTCTTTTTGAGGCGCGCTTGCAGGTTTATCTTCATTATAAAAAGCAGTTGGACATGCTGATGGTGCATCTGCAGCAAATCAAGGGAGTGGAAAAAGTGATAAGACTGTCAAATTAAAAGAAATAAAACATATTAAATATATTGCGATTATGGTAATTTTAGATGGAAAAAAAATCTCGCAGGAGATAAAAAAGGAAATCGCCGAAACGGTAAAGTCAATCATTGCGGCGGGAAAGCCCGCTCCGCATCTGGCGGCGATACTTGCAGGCAACGACGGGGCGAGCGAAACGTATGTGGGACACAAGGAAAAGGACTGTCATGAAGTGGGGTTCCGCTCGACGGTTTTGCGTTTTCCCGATTCGATTTCACAAAAGGAGCTTCTGTCGGAGATAGTCAGGCTGAACAGCGACAACGAGATTACGGGGCTGATTGTTCAACTGCCTTTGCCCGGGCATATTTCCGAAAGAGAAGTTATAGAAGCGATCAATCCCGACAAGGACGTCGACGGGTTTCATCCGGAGAATGTCGGCAGAATGGTCATGGGACTTCCGGCGTTTGTTTCGGCTACTCCCTACGGGATAATCGAGCTGATGAAACGCTACAGCATCGAAACGTCGGGTAAAAACTGCGTTATTCTCGGACGGAGCAATATCGTGGGTCGTCCGATGGCAAATTTGCTGTCGCAGAAGGCTTACCCGGGCGATTGCACGATTACGGTATGTCACAGCAAAAGCAAAAATATCAAGGGAATATGCGCCGAAGCGGACATTATTGTGGCGGCGCTGGGGGTTCCCGAATTTCTTAGCGCTGATATGGTCAAGGAAGGCGCTGTGGTTATCGACGTCGGCATAACGCGGGTTAAAGCTGACAATAAGAGCGGCTTCCGTCTGGTCGGCGACGTCAAGTTCGACGAAGTTTCGGCAAAAGCCTCGTTTATCACTCCGGTTCCGGGAGGAGTAGGTCCAATGACAAGAGTCGCCCTACTGAAAAATACGCTGAAAAGTTACGAATTAAAAGGTAGATAAGGGTGAGGAGAGACTAAATATCACTCTATTTTCTCTGTTTTGTAAAAAAGCATTACATTTGCCGCGTAAAAACGCCATTGAATAGAT
>JAISDR010000090.1 GCA_031264645.1 Prevotellaceae bacterium
ACTTTTATTTTCGATATAAATGAAATGTTATACTTTTGCATTTATTTTAATGAAATCTTTGGGACTATTGAATTATGGAATATAATTTTTTGAGAATAGAAGAAAAATGGCAAAAATACTGGAGTCAGAACAATATCTACAAGACTGATATTGACAAGTCCAAGCCTAAATATTATGTGTTGGATATGTTTCCGTATCCTTCGGGAGCGGGGCTTCACGTGGGGCATCCGCTGGGATATATTGCATCCGACATATACAGTCGTTACAAGACGCTGAAAGGATTCAATGTGCTGCATCCCATGGGATTCGACGCTTTTGGACTGCCCGCCGAACAGTACGCTATCGAAACGGGACAGCATCCGGAAATCACGACGGAAAAAAACATCAAAAGATACAGGGAACAGTTAGACAAACTTGGATTCTGCTATGATTGGGACAGGGAAGTAAAAACCTGTTCTCCCGATTATTACAAGTGGACTCAGTGGGCTTTTATCAGAATGTTCAACTCGTATTACTGCAACGATTCTCAACAGGCGCGGGCAATCTCCGAACTGATTGAAGTATTTGAAACAGAAGGCAATTCCCGCATAAATGCCGCCTGCAGCGAACAGCGTGCTTTTACGGCAGACGAATGGAAATCAAAAAGCGAAAAGGAACAGCAGGAGACGCTTATGAACTACAGAATCGCGTATCTTGCCGACACTGTGGTCAACTGGTGCGCCACACTTGGAACAGTCCTTGCTAATGACGAGGTTGTTAACGGATTGTCGGTACGCGGAGGCTTTCCTGTAGAACAGCGGAAAATGCGTCAGTGGAGTTTGCGTGTATCTGCTTATGCGCAAAGACTTTTGGACGGACTTGACACTATCGAATGGACAGAATCGCTAAAGGAAACTCAAAAGAACTGGATTGGACGTTCGGAGGGAGCGGAAATAAGATTTTCACTTGCTGTGCCATACGAAGATTCGCTAACCGTGTTTACCACGCGAGCCGATACGATTTTTGGCGTAACTTTCATGGTTCTTGCTCCTGAAAGCGAATATGTTGCAAAGGTAGTTACCCAGGAACAGGAAGCGAATGTCGATGCATATATCGAATCGACCAAAAAGAGAACCGAACGCGAGCGCATTGCCGACCGTCGAATAAGCGGCGTATTTTCCGGCGGATACGCAGTCAATCCCTTCTCCGGCGAAGAAGTACCCGTCTGGATATCCGACTATGTGTTAGCCGGATATGGCACAGGCGCGATTATGGCTGTGCCCGCTCACGACAGCAGGGACTATGCTTTTGCCAAACATTTTGGACTTCCCATCATTCCGATTATCGAAGGTTGCGACATAAGCGAAGAAAGTTTCGATGCAAAGGAAGGGATAATGGTCAATTCCGGGTTTCTCAATGGATTGACTGTACCCGAAGCGATAAAGAAAGCCAAAGAATATATCAGGGACAACAATTTGGGAACTGTCAAGGTAAACTACCGTCTGCGCGACGCCATATTCAGTCGCCAGAGGTACTGGGGCGAGCCGTTTCCCGTTTATTATAAGGACGGTATGCCATATAATATCCCCGAAGAGCAGTTGCCGCTTGTGCTTCCCGAAGTCGACAAGTTTTTGCCTACGGAAACGGGAGAACCGCCCCTGGGAAGAGCAAAAAACTGGACATACGGCGATTATCCGCTCGAACTCAGTACGATGCCGGGCTTCGCAGGCTCGTCGGCATACTATTTGAGATATATGGACGCTCATAATACGGAAGCTCTGGTATCGAAAGAAGCCGACGAATACTGGAGGAATGTCGACCTGTATATCGGTGGAACAGAACATGCTACCGGACATTTGATATATTCGCGTTTCTGGAACAAATTCCTTTACGACATTGGTTTGGTTATTGAACAGGAACCGTTTCATAAGCTGATAAATCAGGGAATGATTCAGGGGTCTTCGAGTTTCGTTTACCGGATAAAAGGCTCAAACACTTTCGTTTCGTACGGATTAAAAGACAAATACGATACAAGCGAACTGCATGTCGACGTCAATATCGTCAATAATAATATTCTTGATATCAAACAGTTCAAACTCTGGAGACCGGAATACGAAACCGCCGAGTTTATTCTCGAAGACAACGAATACCACTGCGGTTCGGCTGTTGAAAAAATGTCGAAATCGCTGTATAATGTTGTCAATCCGGATGATATTGTCGTTACGTACGGAGCCGATACGCTTCGCCTGTACGAAATGTTTCTCGGTCCCATAGAGCAGTCAAAGCCCTGGGATACAAAAGGTATTGACGGGGTACACCGGTTTTTGCGCAAATTCTGGCGACTGTTTCATCACGGCGAGGAATTTTTTGTATCCGACGAAGCGGCGACAAAGGAGGAATTGAAAGTCCTGCATAAAACAATAAAGAAGGTACAGGCGGATATCGAATCGTTTTCGTTCAACACTTCCGTCAGCGCTTTTATGATATGCGTAAACGAGCTTATTGATTTAAAGTGTAATAAGAAGGCAATTCTTGAGCCGCTGACAGTAGTTCTGTCTCCGTTTGCCCCCCATATTGCGGAAGAACTCTGGCATTTGCTCGGGAATACTGCAAGCGTGGTAAAAGCCTCATTTCCCGAGTATGACGAAAGTTTTCTCATCGAAAACTCCTTTGAATACCCGATATCTTTCAACGGGAAAACCCGTTTCAAAATAGAGTTGCCGCTGGACGACGATATCGAGCAAATTACGGAGAAAGTCCTGGCAAATGCACAGACCCACAAGTTTATGGACGGCAAGCAGCCTAAGAAAGTGATTGTTGTTAAAGGGAAAATTGTAAATGTAGTGGTCTAAAGAACAGACGTCGCAATTATTTGTTTGTATATGACAATATTATGCATATAAAACGATACATATTCATTCTTTTGGGCGCGTTTTTTGCGGAATGTTTAAACGCCCAGCAGCTTTATGTTCCCGATTTCAGTTCGTTAAGCGTTGAGCCTGCCACAAACAATGTCGTATTGAAATGGAGAACTCCCGCAGCATCGGAAAACGTTCTTTCTCACGAAATTTCACGTAAACCGTACACTTCCGGCGACTACTTTTTCGGCAATATCGCTGCCGTTCCCATGCCCGACACAGTTTATTCGGAAGTAATGCCCGATTTGGCTGTACAGCAACAGGGATACAGAATACGCGGTGCAAACGGCGTGGACGCTTTTCCGATAACGGATATGCATGTAACTATGCGCTTTTCAGGAGAGTATAATCCATGTTTAAACATAATAAACCTGCGATGGACAGAATACCGGAGATTCGCAATAGACCAGAACGGACAAATCGATCTCCAGAATCTGCCGGCAAAGACTTTCAACGACGCCATTGAATACGAGGTTTGGGGACATTATGGAGACAGTTTCGACATGTCCCTGTGCGAAAAACTTGTGGATAAAAGCCGGCAAAATGTCGACATTACGCTCGAAAACCTGACGACGAACACAACTTATTTCCTGTATGTCAAAGCAATGCTGCCAAACGGAGATACGGCAACTTCGCACAGAATCGACGTGAGCACAAGCGGCAAACATTTTCCCGACGTGATAAATATTGACAGCGTTTCAACTGAAATGGGAATGATAAATCTGCATATTAATCTGGATAAAACTACTGATATAGATACTTTTGCAATTTATCGCGCCGATAACAGAATACCCCTGGACTGGTTCTATTCGGCTGCTGAAGTCCCGTCAAAATTCACCGACCGCTCGGCTTCGATAGGTCAGGTGTACAAATATGTTCTTGTCGGTTTCCTTTGCGGCAAACCGATGGTGAAAAGCGATACGGTAAGCAATATATTGCTGTATGCTACTCCCTTAAATCTTAATACGGAAATAAGGTGGACGGAGTTTTTCAGCGAATCAGGCGCTCCCGTTTATACTCTCCACAGGACGTCCCCCTCGGAATTGAGTATTGATCCGGGCAGTTCCCTCTACTTTTTAGACCAGTCAACGCACGAGTATGTATGCCAGGGTCCGAAAAAGTTCTGCTACGTGATGACCGTCCAGTCCGGAAAGTCATACGCGCGTTCCGAAGAATCGTGCACCTCGCTCAATTCGATGATAACCATGCCCGAAGCAATAGACCCGACCTCGGATATACGCGAAACGAAAAACTGCAACTGCAATACGGACTGCGTAAATCACAGACGCTTGTTCGGTCCGGTAATGGACTTGAATGAGGATGCTTACAGGCTCGAAATGGAAATTTTCGACAAGTCGGGAATACGCCTGTTCTCCTCGAAAAAGGACTTCAGCACGCCTCTGCAAAAGGAATATCACTTCTGGGACGGGAAGTATAAAGGTCAGTATGTCAAGCCCGGCGTATATGTCTACTATGCAAAAGTAGAGTTTTTGGACAGCGCTCCCGTCACAATGAGGGGAAGTGTGACTGTTGTGATGCAAAATTCAGAAATAAATATTGAGTTATGAAAGCGATTTTTCCCGGGTCTTTCGACCCTTTCACCGTAGGACACGAAGCGCTGGTGCAGCGTTCGCTGAAACTGTTCGACGAAGTTATTGTAGCTGTAGGACATAACAGCGAAAAAAAGTATATGTTCGACATCAATACAAGGGTCGAAATAATCAAGTCGGTATTCAAAAACAACCACCAAATCAATGTCATATCATATTCAGGACTGACTATAGACTTATGCCGTTCTTTGGATACATTTTTCCTGATAAGGGGTCTGCGGACAGCTTCCGACTTCGAATTTGAACGGGCTATAGGACAGATTAATAAACAGCTGGAACCAAAGATAGAAACGGTGTTTATGCTTATCGCACCGGAACATTCGGCAGTCAGCTCGTCCGCTGTCAGGGATATACTGAAAAACAACGGAGATGCGTCGCTGTTCTTGCCGTCAAATATTCCACATCTGTGAAGAATGAACTGTGTAAAATCGGGTGTACGACAAAATGTATTTTTTGCTTTAATTAAAAAAATATTACCTTTGCGCCCGCATTTAGCGATTTCGGGGTGTGGCGCAGTTGGCTAGCGCACCTGCTTTGGGAGCAGGGGGTCCTCCGTTCGAGTCGGAGTACCCCGACTATTTGAAACATCTTAAACACAAAAGGTTTGAGATGTTTTTATTCTTCATAAAAGACCGGAAAAATCAAAAAAAAATGTTGCTTGTCTGCAAAAGTTCGTACATTTGTTGTCTTATTGTTGACATATTTTTTACAAAAAATTT
>JAISDR010000103.1 GCA_031264645.1 Prevotellaceae bacterium
GCCCAAATTAATTCGGGCGCGGGACTTTCGGTTATTAATGACAGAATCGGTCCCGAATCTTCGATAAATGCTAAATTGGATTATGCTTATTATATCCATTTTGAAGACAGTTACCTGTCATTCGGCTTGGGTGGCGGAGTTCTGTACAAGAATCTGGATGTAAACAGGCTTATTTCTGAAAATCCGAATGATCCGACTGTAGATTCGTATCGCGACAGGGCAAACAAGCTCAATGCCGATTTTGATTTCGGAGTAGAGTATAACACAGCACAGTTCCAGATTGGAGCCTCGGTTACGCACTTGAATGTATCCCCGATAAAGATCAACAATCTGCAATCGGGACGCCACATGTATTTTTATACTAAATACACGTTCAATCTGGATCTTGACTGGAAACTTGCTCCCTCGTTCGTTACTCACATGAGCGCATGGCCTATCATGCAGCTGGATCTTAGTACTCTGGCTACTTACAGGGACAGATTCTGGTTTGGACTTTCACTGCGCTCAAATGATGCGTTTGTGATGGAAAGTCTGGTCGGTATTTTAGGATTGTATATCACCGACTTTTTGGGCTTGGGATATTCGTATGACCTCAATTTGGGACCGATTGGAAAATATACCAGCGGTTCGCACGAAATTTCGTTACGCTTCAGAATAGGAAGGGGCGAAGGATATGGCGGCGCAAAAACGCCTCGATTCTTCGAATAGTATTTCATAACAAAGGTTTTTAAATTTATTTGACAAAAAGGGTTATTCGAAGAATAACCCTTTTTTAATTGAGGTTCAAGAATTCTGAAAAAGAATATTAGTCGTTTATTGAATTATTATTACATTTGCGCCGAAATATTGATAATTAATTATGTTGCTAATACCTGCATCAGAACTTGTTATTAATTCCGACGGATCGGTATTTCACTTGCATCTCCGTTCGGAAGATATTGCAGACACGATTATTCTGGTCGGCGATCCTGCTCGCGTAAATATGATTGCGGCATATTTCGATAAAGTCGAAGTAGAGAAAGCGAACAGGGAGTTTGTTACAAAGACAGGATATATCGGAAAAAATCGCTTGTCGGTATTGTCCACGGGGATTGGCTGCGACAATATTGATATTGTCCTGACCGAACTTGACGCTTTGGCAAATGTCGATTTCACTTCGCGTACATTGAAACAGCAACATCGTTCATTGCGAATACTTCGTATCGGAACGTCGGGCGCTTTGCATAAGGATATACCGCTGGGGGCTATTATTATGTCCGACATATCTGCCGGGATCGACGGACTGCTTAATTTTTATGCCAACAGCGACGATATCCGTTTGAAAGCAATGGAAAAGGCATTTGTCGAACACATGAACTGGGATAAACGGCTTGCCGAGCCATATTTTGTTCCCGCCGCAAAAACGCTTGCAGATATGTTCGATAAGGACGTCATTCATGGAATAACCGTTTCAGCGCCGGGATTTTACGGACCTCAGGGACGCTCAGTACGTTTGGGGCTGTCCGATCCCGATTTGCTCTCAAAAGCGGAATCATTCAGATATAATAATATGAGAATAAACAATTTCGAAATGGAAAGTTCCGCAATCGCAGGATTATCCCTGCTACTTGGACATCAGGCTGCTACAATCTGTACGGTGATAGCTAACAGGTATCTTAAGGAAATGAATACCGATTATAAATTATATGTCAAAAAAATGCTTGAAAAAGCAATTGAAAAATTAATACAGTAAAATTCACAGTTATGAAACATTTGATACGTTGGTTTTTAAATAATATATCCCGTAAATACTTGCAACTGTTTGCCCAGATTGCGACCCGTCTGATTTCGGTACTGTATATCGGCAACAAAGTCGAATGTAATGTCTGCAATAGGCGTTACCGCAAGTTTTTGCCATACGGATATGTAAATTCGCGTGAAAACGCTTTGTGTCCCCACTGTCTTTCGCTGGAACGTCATCGCCTGATGCAGTTGTATTTACAGGACAAAACGAGATTCTACACTTCGAATCCCCGTACTTTACACATTGCTCCCGAATTTTGTTTTCTTAAACGCTTTGAGAGATTGCTTGGCGACAATTATATAAGCGGCGACCTTGAATCCCCTTTGGCGAAGGTCAAAATGAATGTTCAAGCCATACCGTTCAAAGATAATTCTTTCGACGTGATTTTCTGCAACCATATACTGGAGCATGTGGACGACGATCTGAAAGCATTACAGGAACTGTACAGAGTGCTGAAATCTGGCGGCTGGGGAATCATACAGTCGCCGATAAATTATGACAGAGCAGCAACATACGAAGATGCGAGCATAGTTACTCCCGAAGAACGGACAAAACATTTCGGACAGCATGACCATTTGCGTGAATTTGGCGCCGATTATGCTATGCGTCTGGCAAAAGCAGGTTTTGATGTTACGGAAGACCATTATGTTGAAACTCTTTCTCCGGAAAAAATAAAACGCAATGCTCTACCCCGGAATGAAATAATCTATCTTGTGCGAAAGAAATAATAATTGAAGTTTTCCTTGCAAAAGCTTGGCAATAATGGGTATATGCTCTTTTCGGACACGACGTTCACCCCTAAACACCTGACTGTTGCAGGATATTCTTCCCGTCAATGACGGCGACAAAAAGACGCCGTGTATATTCCTTCCCGTCATTTTGTTCAGTATGTTTTTCATTTTTATGATATTATACCGCGTGCGGGCTAAAACTGTGAAGTGAAACGATTTGTTTTTATTAAAACTTACATGTAGGTTTTCATAAAAACAATTGGTTTTGCCAAAACCTGCATGTAGGTTTTCATAAAAACAATTGTTTTTGCCAAAACCTACATGCACAACCATAATCTCACAATTTTAAGCCGCGCGCAGTATAAAACCGGCACAAATGTAATCGACAATGATTTCGGCTCTTTCGACAGTATTATAATCATATAATTCTCAATTCTCAATTTTCACGACCGTAATACCTGCGCCTCCTGCTTCTTCCTGTTCGTCGGAGCATTTCAGTGTTTTTCCGAATGTTTTCAAGTAGCGTCTGATTTCTTCTTTCAGTATTCCGTTTCCCTTGCCGTGGAGTATTCTCACCTCGTTTATTCCCAGCATAATTGCCTCGTCTATGAAAGTCGTAACCTGTTCCAGAGCCTCAATAGTTCTTTCGCCCCTCACGTCCAGAGCAGATTTGAAGTTAATACGTTTCGTCAGCAAATCGGCGGTTATGGATGAAGGTCTGTTTTTCCAGGCTTTTCCGTATTCGTTTTGGGACGCCTTTTCAATCCTGTCGGGAGCGACATTCATAATTATATTTCCCATTGCCACGGCGACGCTGTTGCTTCCGACCGAGATAATCTCCCCGACGCCGCTCTGTTCCCTTATCCTCACCACGTCGCCGGGACTCAGCCGGTCGTCGGGGACTGTCGTTTCCGCTGCGTCTTCCGGATTATTCCGTTTACCGGTCTTGCGTTCCTTTCGATTCTTTATCTTCTGCAATTTCCGGTCTATTTTGCTGTCGGTAAATTCCGTATCGACAACAGTTTTTTTAACCTCTTCCAGCCTGTTTCGGGCAAGTCTGGTCTGTTCCCTGTCGGCTTGGGATTCCTTTATCGTACGTATCGTATTTTCTATTTCCCTGTTCGCCGACGCGAGGATTTTCTGCGCCTCCTCCCTGGCTTCGGCAATCAGTTTCCGTCGCATATCCTTTATTTCGAGCAGTTCCTTTTCGTAAGTTCCCGACAGTTCGTCGAGTTTTTTATCGGTTTTCCGGATATGTTCCCTTTTCCCCTCCCAGTATTTTTTATCGCGGGCGATTTCCCTGAGGCTTTTTTCCATCTTCACCTGTTTGTTGCCGAGTTTCGCTTCGGCTTCCTTCAGGACGGTTTCGGGGAGACCGATTTTCCTTGCTATCTCGAAGGCAAACGAACTTCCGGGAATACCCGTTTCCAGCTTGAACAGCGGCTGAATATTCTGGCTGTCAAACAGCATAGCGCCGTTGACAATGCCTTCCGCCGAGGAGGCAAAATATTTCAGATTGGTATAGTGCGTGCTTATCAGCCCGAATGATTTCTTTTTCAGAATATCCGCGAGGACAGCCTCGGCAATGGCTCCTCCGGCAGACGGTTCCGTCCCTGTTCCGAACTCGTCTATCAGAATAAGAGTGCGGCTGTCGGCGTTTTTTATGAAGAACTTCATGCCGGCAAGATGCGAACTGTACGTGCTTAAATCGTTTTCCAGCGACTGTTCATCGCCGATGTCTATAAATATGCTGTTAAAGATGCCCGCTTCCGAAATTTCCGAAGCCGGAATCAGGAATCCGCACTGCAGCATGTACTGAAGCAGTCCCACCGTTTTTATGCACACCGACTTGCCTCCGGCATTCGGTCCCGAAACAAGCAGGATGCGCTGTTCCTGATTCAGGTCGATATCGAGGGGAACGACCTCCCTGTCCTCCTTTGCCAGCGCCTTCATCAGCACCGGATGCTTTGCATTTTTCAGGCTTATCAGGAGTTCGTCTTCGGCAATCACGGGCATTCCCGCGCCCGTTTCTATTGCGTAGCCGGCTTTGCCCCTGATGAAATCCATATCCGTAAGGATGTCTTCCGCCATTGCGATATCTTCGCTGTACGGCTCCATGAACTCCGTCATGTCGACAAGGATTCTCACGATTTCCCTTTGTTCGGCATACTCCAGTTCCCTGATACTGTTGTTCAGCTCCACGACTTCCATCGGCTCGATGAAAACGGTGCGCCCCGTTGACGATTCGCCTGTAAGCAGACCCTTAATTTTGCGCTTGTTCGCAGCCGGCACCGGTATTACGGCATGTCCGTCGCGCATGCTTATCCCCGTTTCCGCATCGATAATGCCATCGTTACGCGCCGCCTTGAGTATCGACTGCATCCGCCTGTTGACGCTTGTCTGCTTCAAGCGGATTTCCGTGCGAAGCTCCAGCAGCCTGGGCGAAGCGTTATCGTAGAGCCTGCCGTTATCGTCCATTATCCTGTCTATCTCCCCGACGACTTTCGACAGGAAATACTTTTCTCCCTGACCCAAATTCTCCGGAATGGCGGAAGAAAACAGCGCCTGCAGGGCGGGATATACGCCGTCTTTCCTGTCGAAGTACAGCGATATTCGCCTGACTGTCCCGAGCGCGGTTTTCAAGTCGAGCAGTTCGGCGGGTTCGAGATAGCTGCCGGTGGTATTTATCTTTGGCAGGAAGCGTCCGGTATCCACATATCCGCTGTCGGGAAACGAATCGTCCATCATGCATATCGTTTTCATTTCCGCAGTCTGTGACAGCGCGTTCACTACTTCGTCTCTCCTGCTTGAAAAGCGCGCCGAAGCTGCTTTTTCCTTTGCCGACAGGGTTATGCACCTGTTCTGTACAAAAACTCTAACCTTGTCGAAGCCTGTTTTCTGTTCAAAGTTTTTGGGATATATCATGTTTCAAACAATATTTTCTGCATAAGGAATGTGGCGTTCATGTTACGTGCGATTCCCTCGTTGATTTTGTAGCTGAAACTCAGCCTGTCGTCCTTTATTTCAGCCTCGAAACAGCAGTTTTTGATATTATCGGGAAATTCCTTTTCGAGACTGCCGAGAACGAGGTCGTGAGTGGCGATTATTCCGTTGCTGTTCATGGCTATCAGCTGTTTGATTAAAGCCAGCGAACCCTTTTGCTTGTCGATGGAATTGGTGCCTTTCAGGATTTCGTCGAGAATGACGAGCAGCGTTTCGCCTGCGCGAAGGCAGTCGATAATCATTTTCAGACGCTTCAGTTCTGCAAAGAAATACGATTCGTTATCGTTCAGCGAATCCGCCGTCCGGAGGTTTGTAACGAGCTTGCACGGGAATACGCTCATTTCTTCGGCGCAGACAGGCGCTCCCGTACATGCTAAAATATGATTTATTCCGACTGTCCGCAGATACGTGCTTTTCCCCGCCATGTTCGCCCCCGTAACGACGATGAAGAAGGGGCGTTCCGTCATGCTTATATCGTTTCTGACGCAGCTGTCCCTGTGCAGCAGCGGATGTCCGAGGGCTTTTGCCTTGAACGCATACTGTTCGGCAATATCCGGGTATATGTAGTCGGGATGATTGTGCGCGAATATCGCCAGCGACGTCAGGGAATCGAACTTTGCCAGCGCCGAAAACCATGATTCGACATGTTTCCCGTACCTGTCAATCCATTTCTCGATTTTGATGGCATACTTTACGTTCCACATCAGCACGGGATTGAAAAAGAACAGTATCGGATATGAAAAAGCCAGCCCGAGACAGTCGTAATAATTCTTTAGCCGGTCGATTGTTTTCGAAGCGGTATTGCCGGAAATTTTCAGCTCTGACTTGAGCCTGTCAAGTTCCGCGGACGCGAAGCTTTCGTCTTCCATGATTTTGAACAGGCTCGAATATTTCTTCAGCACGCCTGTTTTTTCTTCAAACAGTTCGGATATGTGCTGCACTTTTTTCGAAGGAATTATGCTCAGGGCGAAAGTTACGACCCACAGTCCTCCAATATACACTGACGGAACAATGCCCGCAATGGCTAAAACCGCCATCGCAAGATATGCGAGCGGAACGATATGCACGCACAAATTCCAGAACCTGCTTCTGTGAAAAGACGGTATGCGCGAAAAGGACGCCGAAAAATTCTTCGTGTCCAGCCTGTCCTTTCCCGTCAGCATGCCTTTTACGGTAAAGTGCAGGATAAGCCCGTACTTGCCGCTCAGTTCCCTGACTGCCTGCTGCTGTTCCAGTATCTGCTCCCTGTCCTCCGAAGGAGAGAGAAAAATGTCTGCAAGCCTGTTCGTGCCAAACGACGTTACTGTGCGGTTCAGCGACTGGAAGAAGGATTTTTTTCCGAAGAGGTCAAGGTCGGACGCAAACCGGTGTCTGGGGTCTGCCCTGTGTTCGGCGCCGTCGAAAGCCGAGAAATCGTATTCGAGACCTTTCAGCTCGTCGGAGATATAGCGGAGTTTGGTTTCCGCATAATTTTTCCTGCGATACAGCCTGTCGTGACATTTGAGTAAAAACAGGAAAAGCAGCATCCCCGCCGACAGGACGGTAACTGTAGCCGCCGTGTTGCTCCACAGAATGTACGCAAGCGCCAGCACGGACAGGACAAGCGCCAGCCTGAGCGTCCCCGTCCGGAATATTTTCCGTTTCAGTATCTGCAATTCGTTTTCCTGCTCTTTTACAGCAGTCTGATATGAGGAAATGAGGTCTTTTATATCCATGTTACTGCGGAGTAGCTTTAAAATCTTGCCGAATCTATTATAATTTATTATTGTCGTTTTTAAATTTTGCCAGTTGCTTCGTTAACTCTTCAATCGTTTTTTTATCATCTTCAATTGTTTTTTTATCATCTTCAATTGTTTTGTCTTTTTCTTCAATCACTTTTTTATTTTCTTCAAGTTCTTTACTTTGTTCTTCTATCACTTTGCTCTGTTCTTCAATTGTTTCGTCTTTTGCCGCAAGACTCCGGTCTTTATCCTGAAGTACTTTTAAATAATCATCTTCCATTTCCATTTCTATCTGTATCTGTTCGTCTTCGCAAGCCATGCGGAGACGGCGGATGATGGGACGGTAAATCTCGGGGAAATCATTTTCATTAACATTCATGATATTTCTTATTTAATTTTCGATTCGAATTTATTTACGGCGTCTATGAACGCTTCCACGGAAGCCGTTACGATGTCGGTATTTGCCGCAAACCCGTAGTACACCTTGCCGTTATGTTCGACCTGTATATGAACCTTTCCCACGTCGTCGCTGCCCTTGGTGATAGCCTGTATCAGAAACTCCTGTATCGTCATTTGACGCCGGATAATCTCCATCACGGCTTTCATCGAAGCGTCTATCGGACCGTTGCCCGAGGCGGTGGATTCAAACTTTTCTCCGGCAATATCTATCCTGATGGTTGCCACCTGCCGCACGCGTTTCCCGCAAAGCACCTGCAAATAGTCGAGCTTTATCCTTTTCGGAACGCTGTCCCTTTCCCCGACAAGCGCAAGGATATCGCTGTCCGTAAGGCTCTTTTTCCTGTCCGCCAGAAGAAGGAACTGCTGATACGCCTCGTCCAGCTTTTCCTGCGACATGTTGACGACGCCAAGAACGGCGAGCCTGTGTTTCAGTGCGGCTCTTCCGCTTCGCGCCGTCAGCACGATGGAACTGTCGTCGATGCCCACGTCCTTCGGGTCGATGATTTCGTAGTTCTCCCTGTTCTTGAGGACGCCGTCCTGATGTATGCCCGACGAGTGGGCAAAGGCGTTGCGTCCGACAATAGCCTTGTTCGGCTGTACGGGCATGTTCATCAAAGTCGATACGAGCTTGCTTGTTTCCCAAATATTCCGGGTTTTGATGTTTGTCTCGACTTCAAATTCCCTGTGGCTTTTGATTGCCATGACGACTTCCTCGAGAGCGGTGTTTCCCGCCCGTTCGCCGATTCCGTTTATTGTAACCTCCACCTGGCGCGCGCCGTTAAGGACTCCGGCAAGCGAGTTTGCAGTCGCCATCCCGAGGTCGTTGTGGCAGTGCGTGGAAATGACAGCCCTGTGTATGTTGCCGACGTTTTCCATCAGGTACCTGATTTTGGACGCATAGTCCGAAGGCAGGCAGTAGCCCGTCGTGTCGGGGATATTGACCACCGTGGCGCCGGCTTTGATTACGGCTTCGACGACGCGCGCCAGATATTCGTTCTCCGTGCGTCCGGCGTCTTCGGCGTAAAATTCGACGTCTTCGACAAACTTTTTCGCGTATTTCACTGCCGCGACAGCACGCTCGACAATTTCGTCCTGCGTGCTGTTCAGCTTGTACTGAATGTGGTAAACCGATGTTCCTATGCCCGTGTGTATGCGTTTTCTTTTAGCCTGCTGAAGGGCTTCGGCGGCGACCTCGATATCCTTTTCCACCGCGCGGGTGAGGGCGCATATCACGGGCCAGGTTACCGCCCTGGACAGCTCGACCACGGAATTGAAATCTCCGGGACTCGAGACCGGAAATCCAGCCTCGATAACGTCCACGCCAAGAGATTCGAGGGCTTTTGCTACTTCGATTTTTTCAACCGTGTTCAGCTGGCATCCGGGAACCTGCTCCCCGTCGCGCAGGGTAGTGTCAAAAATATATAACCTGTCCATTCCCCGATTTAATTATTTTCCGGTCTCAGTTTCCTGACCACGGCGCCGGTTCTCCACATTTCGCTTTCGCGCAGAGCTTTCAGTTCCGCGTCGAGCGTTTCCCTGTAATCTGCCTTCGAGTTGCTGTCTATCGAGCGCTGAGCCTCGTTTCCGCAGGCTACTTCCCTGTAGAGTTTTTCGAATACGGGTTTTGTCGCGTCGTGGAAGGGCGTCATCCAGTCGAGCGCTCCCCGCTGTGCAGTTGTCGAGCAGTTTGCATACATCCAGTCCATTCCGTTTTCGGCGAACAGCGGCATCAGCGACTGTGTCAGTTCCTCGACCGTTTCGTTGAAGGCTTCCGAGGGCGAGTGTCCGTTTTCGCGCAGTGTCTCGTACTGAGCGAGAAGGAGTCCCTGTATTGCTCCCATCAGCGTTCCGCGTTCCCCGGTGAGGTCGGAATAGACTTCGCGCTTGAAGTCCGTCTCGAACAGGTAGCCCGAGCCTACGCCTATGCCCAGCGCGATTGCCCGGTCGAAGGCTTTGCCCGTTGCATCCTGAAAGACGGCATAGCTCGAGTTCAGTCCGCGTCCTTCGAGGAACATCCGCCTCAGCGAGGTTCCCGAGCCTTTCGGCGCCACGAGGATGACGTCGACGTCGGCGGGCGGTATGATTCCGGTACGTTCCTTATACGTAATCCCGAATCCGTGGGAGAAATACAGCGCCTTGCCGGCAGTGAGCGACGGCTTTATCCGCTGCCATACTTCAATCTGCGCGGCGTCCGACAGGAGGTACTGTATGACCGTTCCCCTGCTGCATGCTTCTTCGATTTCGAAGAGCGTTTTGCCGGGCGTCCATCCGTCGGCTACAGCCTTGTCCCATGTTTTTCCGCCCTTCCGCTGTCCGACAATCACATTGAATCCATTGTCCCGCAGGTTCAGGGACTGTCCCGGTCCCTGCACTCCGTAACCGATCACTGCGATTACTTCGTCCTTTAATACTTCCTTAGCCCTGGAGAGGGGAAATTCTTCACGTGTTACAACGTTTTCCTCTACTCCTCCAAAATTCATTATTGCCATAAATTTAAATACTTAAATATTTTTTAAAAACTTTCTTTTATTATTATTTCATTCATGTTTTTCCGGATAAAATGCCTTGGATTCGGCGCTTCATCCGCCGAATATCCCGCGAACAGCAGGTTTACCGGTTCCAGATTTCCGGGAATCTTAAATTCTTCCCTGATGATTTCCGGGTCGAAATTGCATACCCAGACGCTTCCAAGTCCCAGTTCCGCAGCCTGAAGCATGATGTGATCGGTTACTATGCTTGCGTCGATGTCCCCGGATTTCTTTTGGTCGAAGGGACGTTTCCAGCACTGCTCATGATCGGAGCATACAATTATAGCCAAAGGCGCATCAGGTGTTTTGTACGCCTTTTTCAGTTTTTCCAGACCTTCGTCACTCTCGATAACAAGCAGTTTGAACGGCTGACTGTTACATGCCGTGGGCGCAATCCTTCCCGCTTCGAGAATTTGCTGCAGCTTCTCCGGCTCAACTTTTCTTGCAGTATACTTTCTTGCAGAAAATCTTTTAGTCGCTAATTCTATAAATTTCATAATTTTTTGTGCAAATGTAATGCAATTTTTT
>JAISDR010000119.1 GCA_031264645.1 Prevotellaceae bacterium
AAGAATCCTGCGGTCGTCAGCTTCCAAAAACCTGTCAAGACGCTGCGCCCAGTCTTCCATTGTCATGGGGATATGACGTTTTGCCCGGTCTTCCGCCAAATCCAGATAAGCATTGACAATACGTCCCAATGATTCCGGTTCGACTTCGGTCAGGTAGTTTTTATACTGCATGCGGCCTAAAATTGTGAGATTATGGTTGTACCCGGCGCCGTGTAGGGGCGTAGCGTGCTACGCCCATAGGGAAAGGCGTAGCACGCTACGCCCCTACGCAATGCACAAAACTGTCCCGTGCAAAGTATAGCAACGGAAACATCGGTTTTGGCGATTTTACCTTCAGGACTTCTTTCCCATGAAGTCAATCCCATGTGTTCTTTCTCAGCGCCTGCTCTCGACATGACAAGTTCCGCAGCCGTGTAACCGTGAACGGCATAGTGCAGCTTGTTTTGAACTTTTGCAAAGAACTCTCGCGTAATTGCAGCGTCCTTGTTGTAGTCCATTGCGGTGGCATAAATATCCGTTATTTTCTGATAAAAACGACGTTCACTCAAGCGAATTTCACGTATTTCGGCGAGCAGGTGCTCGAAATAATCCTCGCCGAGGAAAGCGCCGTTTTCCATGCGTTTTTTGTCAATAACATAACCCCGTATTGCATAATCATGCAGGACGGATGTCGCCCACTGGCGAAAAGCAGTTGCCCGTCTGGAGTTAATCCGGTAACCTACGGCTATAATCGCATCCAGATGGTAATGTTTGGTTTTATAGGTTTTACCATCCGATGCAGTTACCGAGAATTCCTCGGTAACTGCATTTTCGTCCAGCTCATTCTCCCTGAATATATTTTTGAGATGCAGCGATATATTGTCGGTTGAACAGTCGAACAAAACAGCCATTAGTTTTTGACTGAGCCAAATCGTTTCATCCTGTACGCGAACTTCAATCCCGCCTTCCTTTGCCTGATTCGTGAAAATGAGAAATTCGGCGGTACTGTTACGAATTTGAAGATGCTTCCTTTTTGTCATATAAATTGTACATTAAATATTTTTTCTGTCCCTGAATTTTGCAGGGAAAGAGCCTTGCTTTTAACCCGGCGCAGTCTGAAGACTGCGCCGAGCGTGAGCCACGCCCCCGCTTGCGCTAAACCGCTCGTTACCTGCCGGCGTTTACTCTTCTACTGTATCTTCATTGATAAAAGCATATTCATGATCAATTAGCATTTTTAAGTAATCCTCGAAGCTGTCCGCAATGATTGCAAACTCGTCCGGGTCATGCAAAAATCTCACGATCTGTCCTTTCTTTCCCTTTTCCGAGGGACTGAAATCTATGAATAATTGCGAAGTCCCGCCATTATTCATGCAGTCGGAAAAATGAAGCCATTTCACTGTTTCTACTTTATCGGTGATTTTATCATCTATCTCTACTTCATCATATCTTCTCTCAAGATAGTCCGAATAGTATTCGGTGGCGATATTCTGATTTTTAATCATTTCTTTGGACGAGAGAAGATAATACGGATATTGATATTCTTCAACATCCGAACCGAGAAAGTAAAAAGCGATTTTCTCGCCTGCATACTCTCTCCAATATGTTCCATCTACATATTCAAGCAGATGAATCAATGTTTCGGGAACATCAGGATATACCTTTTTGAGTTCTGCAATATCCTCTTTACTCGCGCCATGTTTAATGTTTTCAAAATGTTCCCAGGATTCTTTTGCATCATTGTCAAGATATGCTTTCTTGAGTCCAATTATATATTTTTCTACTGTATTCATTTCTTTTTATTGTCTATACAATTCATATTACATTCTTCATTCCTCCGTATCCGGGTCTTCCAAAACATTCGGCGGAACGGGGGGATGATGCATGCCTGTCCGCTGTGCCAGCACGTCGGCGTAGCGTTTGAGGAAGGCGTTCCATTCGTTTACGAAATTTGTGAGGGGCGCCCGGGTTGTACTTCAATACCAGGTCGCGAAATTCGGTGAACAGTTGAAACCATTCCTCGTTGCGGAGTTTGTAGAAATTCAAGCTTAAAATTTTCATATCTGAAATCTTTTTACCGGGTTTATAAAATTATATTGTTAAAATGTTTATTCGCGTATCCATTGCGTCGGAGTCTGCCGAAAGGGGCTTGCACCCCTGCAGGACGGTTTCGGCGCGTGCCGAAAGAGGTTTGCACCCCTGCGATACGGTGTCGGCACGCGCCGAAATAGGTTTACACCCCTGCAAGACGGTTTCGGCACGCGCCGAAAGGGGTTTACACTCCTGCAAGACGGTTTCGGCACGCGCCGAAAGAGGTTTGCACCCCTGCATGTCAGCCTCGCTGCTACCGGATTTGCGAAATCCGTCTGTAATTTCTTTATAATCAGTTGACATTTTCCATATTTTTTATTTTTTCTATGGTCGAAATCGGCGTTTCTACGCCATAGAAAAGTTCATTTGTTTTATAACCTAAAAACTCAACATATCTGGTGATTAAATCATAAATATGCCGTACACTGTCCACATGAATTTCGCCCAGGCGATTGAAGCAAAGCGGTTCATGGTGGGCGATGCGGTTTCTGAACCGTCGAATCCTGTCCAGGTCATCGTAAATATCTTTCCTGTTCAGACCGTGTGTTTTATTGGGGAATATCCGCAGAAGAGTTTTACCCGAATCTTTGTAGCAGTTTCGTGAAAACATAAATGTCCATATTCCCAAACTCAGTGAGGCAACCAGTTTGTCATGAGTATAGTTATGATTGTTTACCAGTTTGTCCCTTTCCTTGAATATGGCGTCCCTGCAATTGAAAAGAAAACCGCCTTGAGTTTGAGTTATCAGCCACTCGTTATCAGCCATCTGCACGGTATAGTGTTCATTGATGGCGTTTCTCAATACTACTTCGAGAACGCCCAAAACACCGTAAAATTTTTGACAAAGCTTTATATTGTAGCGATACAGTATCAATGCCCTGTTTTTATCGCCCAGACAGGCTGCCCTGTATTTGCCTGTTCGTGGGACAGACAGGGCTTTTTCGTATGCATCGTATTTCATTTAAAACATTTTTTTCGTAAATTATTTGCAGGATTCATAGAAATGCTATACTTTCGCGCCGTGATACCCTGTTGTCCCTGCATAGCATACTTCAGGGTTTTGTTTTTCCTTATCGTGCAAAATCCGTCTGCAATTTCTTTACAATGCCACCCCATATTCTACTTTTGAAGGATTTTCCACCCGTTTGGAAGCGTTCAGCGCTTCAATGCCGGCAATCTGTCCGTCGGCGGTATCATCGAGAATGATTCCCTTTTTCTCCTCGTCGCTTTCATGAATAGCCTCGTCGCTGAACGATATGTAAAGGATATCCTGCGCCCTGTCATATTTTACTTTCATAATACTTTTTTATTTTACTCGTTTTATATAGCGTTACAATTTAATTCCATATATTCTTTTGGTGTTATTATATTTTTTTCCCGTGGGAAATGTTTCGTATTTCCCTGATTCTCCTGATTTCTTCATCAATTTCTTCCATTGTTGTTTTTTGCAGACCTTTTTTCAGCGATTCCTGCTGTATTGATTTCAGTGCATTAATTGCCTTTGCCTGCCTTATTG
>JAISDR010000120.1 GCA_031264645.1 Prevotellaceae bacterium
GAGCTTCCCGAAGACAGTTTGATTGTCCGCAAGGGAAAGACCAAAAAGGAAAAAGAACGACCCGATACTTTGGCGACATACTTTTTCAGCGATACCCTGCGTTATAACAAAATCATAACGTGGACAATAAACAGATACCTCAATACTCCGAACATAGTTACGCCGGACACTCTGCAAAGCGAAAACATGACGGAACTGCCTTTCTACAGGGAAGACGTCGGCGTTTCATACCTTGGAGTAACGGGAAGCGCCTCCATGCTGCACGATTTTTTCAAAAGAAAGCAGTCGGATGTGTTTCCTTTCATGAATCCGTATAATCTGTACGGCTTTACGCCCGACAACATACGGTTTTACAATACCAAAGGACCCTTTTCGAATCTGGCGTACTATACTTCCGGAAACAAGCGTTTCGCAGAAGACAACACTAAAATCCTGTTTACCCGGAACATCAGTCCCTCGCTGAACGCCGGTCTGTATTACCACAAAATGGGAGCGAAGGGAACCTACCAGAATCAAAGAACCAGAGACAAGGCATTCAACATGTTCGTCTCGTATGTCGGAGCGAAATACGTTGCACATGCCGGGTATATTTACAACGGGGTAAACAGCATGGAAAACGGCGGGATTGTCAATGATTTCTTTGTGGAAGACACCGTTATCAATTCCGACGCCATTGACGTGAAACTGAAATCCGCGTCGAACATAGTTTCGTCCGACACATACTTTCTCACTCATTCATACGGGATTCCGCTTAATCTCTTCAAGCGCGATTCGATGACTGTGAACGACGAAGGAACGGTCGTCTATTTCGGGCATACATTTGAATATTCGAGATACAAAAGAATTTATGCAGACGGGGTTGCCGATACCGCATATGTGGATTTGCTCAACGGACAGCGCAACTACCTGCACTATTACGACAATCACTATCTGTCTGCCACGCGAAGCTACGATTCCACATTTACATCAAAGCTGGATAACCGGCTGTTTATAAGACTGCAGCCATATTCGGCTACAGCCATAATTTCCCGAATAGACGGAGGCGCAGGCTATCAGTTCGACACATATTACGGGTTCACTCCCGAATCGTATGCGCGCGGACAGACAGACGACAAGCTCTCAACAGCATACGTTTACGGAAATGCCGAAGGAATGTTCAGCAGATATTTTTCGTGGCAGGCGTTTCTCAAGTACAATTTTCTGGGATACAGGGTTAACGACCTGAATTTCGATGCAAATGCCCGGCTTTCGCTCTATCCGACGAAAGGAGGAATCCATTTCACGGGGCGTTTCCTTCTGGATAACAGGGAACAGGCTTATTTCGTAAAACGATATTATTCGAATCATTTCCAGTGGGATAATGATTTTAACAAGACAACGGAAACACGCATCGAAGCCTCCCTGAATGTTCCCGACTGGAATCTGGAGCTGGGATTTAAAAACAGCGTTATCTCAAACTACGTGTATTTCAACGATAATGCTCTGCCGCAACAAACTTCCGAGATACTGAACATCACGTCTCTGTACTTAAACAGTAAACTGAGCTGGTGGCTGTTACGGCTTGACACGCGTCTGGTGGCTCAAAACACCTCGAACGGCAATGTGCTTCCGCTTCCGGCGTTAAGCGGAAACGCCATGTTTTACATGGAAGCGCAGCTGGTTAAGAATGTTTTGAACGCCCGCATAGGTCTGGACGTTCATTACAATACCCGTTTTTACGATTATGCATATAATCCGGCGGTTGGAATGTTTCATACTCAATCCGAAAAGAAAATCGGGAATTATCCGTGGGCGGACTTGTTCGCCTCCTTCAAATGGAAACGGGCGAATATATATGTGAAATTCACGAATGCAGGTGAAGGAATCGTGGGCAATAACAAGTATTTTTCGGCTCTGCACTATCCGAGGAACAAGCGAATGTTGCGCTACGGACTTAACTGGTATTTCCATAATTAGAATAAAAATAATAGAATGAAAGGAAAAATTTTGTTAACAGTAATTGCGATGACGGTATTTGTCGCAGTCGTTAAACCTGATGAAAACAAAAAGAGTATCCTGAAAAACCATAATCTTGTTGTCGCTTTGGACACATGCAGTTATAACTATTTTCTGGAAAAAGGCAGTCCCTGCGGCTATCAGTTCGAACTGTTCGAGCTTTTTGCCGGAAACAGGGAGGTGAAACTTGATTTCCGCATCGTTCCCGACAGTACGAAATTCGATATGCTGCTCAGGGGAGACGTCGATATCGCGGTCTTTAGCGGAGGCTTCGACAGTTTGTACAGCGTTTTCAACAGGTATGAAAATATCTGTTCGTCAATACCTCTCGACGATACTATCAAATCCGTCTGGCTCACCGTCGAAAAGAATATGCCTCTGATGCTCGAGATAAACGCATGGGCGAGTAATCTGAAAGGGGAAAAAATCTACAGTTCGCTTCAAACCAAATATTTCAGGCAGAAACACAGGAAGTCCGTCAGCGAAATATCTCCCTACGACAATATCCTGAAAAAGTACAGCGCCGAGATTGGCTGGGACTGGCGACTGGCGGCGGCGGTAATGTACCACGAATCACGTTTCAAGCCGCTTACGCTCTCGAAATCCGGAGCGGCGGGACTGATGCAGCTTATGCCGAACACCGTCCGAAGTTTCGGAGTGAAAAATGTCTACGACCCCGAAGAGAATATCAAAGGCGGCATGAAGTTGATTGCTTATTTAACGGATATCTTTAAGAAACAGGGAGTCCAGGGAGAAGAATTGACGAAATTCGTGCTGGCGGCATATAACGCCGGACACGGAAAGATTTTTAATTTCATGAAGGAAACTGAAAATTCGGGACTTGACAAAAATAAATGGAACGACGTCTATTCGGTCATCATATCGAAAAACCGGACAGACAAACTCGCTTCCGCTCCCAAATCAAAATACAGCGGTAAGGAAACATTGAAGTTCGTTGATAATGTGTCAAAAAACTACAGTCATTATCAAAATTTCATGTCAGCGAATTAGCGTCTGCCCTTATTCGGGTATGCGAAATAAAAAAGATATACCGGATTATAAAACTTTTTCATATATCTTTGCGCAAAATATAAAATATAAATAGAACATTTAACATGATAAAACACTACTTCAAAGTCGCCTTCCGCAATTTGTGGAAATACCGAAATCAGACGTTTGTAAGCGTTGCGGGACTGGCAGTTGGATTCGTCTGTTTCGCCATGGCGACGCTCTGGATACGTTACGAAATGACGTATGACAGTTTCCATAAAAACGCAGACCGGATATATTGCGTAAATGTGCCTGACGTATTTTCTTCAACCGGTATTACGAGACGCGGTATTCCCTTTCTTCTGGCAGGGCATCTCAAATCCGCTTTTCCCGAAATAGCAAACACAACTTCAATCGGATGGAGAACAAGCGCTGATTTCGAATATGAAGGAATCCGTCAAAAAGGCGATATTCTCAGTATTGATTCTTCGTTTTTCAGCATGTTCGACATCAGGATTGTCGAGGGCAGCATGGAGTTTTTGATGCCCGAAAGCGACAAAACGGCAATTACCCGCGAAAAAGCCATGCAGGTATTCGGAAATGAAAGCCCTGTCGGTAAAAAAATCAAGTGGGG
>JAISDR010000164.1 GCA_031264645.1 Prevotellaceae bacterium
TCTAGGGGTTAGGACGCAAGGTTTTCATCCTTGAAACAGGGGTTCGATTCCCCTACCAGCTACGAATATTTTATAGATTTAATTATGGCAAATCATAAATCTGCAAAGAAAAGAAGTCGGCAAAATATAGTACGCCGTTTGCACAACAAGTATTATGCTAAAACAACAAGGAACGCTGTTAGAGCATTAAGACATACAACTGAGAAAAATACTGCTTTGGAGTTGTTACCCAAAGTTTCGTCGATGTTGGATAAACTCGCTAAAATTAACGTTATCCATAAAAACAAGGCGGCAAACTTGAAAAGCAGTCTAAGTTTGCATGTCACTAAACTGGCATCATAGAAGGTTTAGATTAATTAATAAAATATAAGAATGTTTGTTTAGATAATAAACAAACATTCTTAATATTTTTATTAAGCTGTCAAGCTGATTCACGCATCAAAACCGGTTCAGGAACTCATATATATCTTTGGAAAAGTTCTCGCCGCTTTCGCGAAATGCTCCGATGAGATATTGTCCTTTCCAGACTATGGGAATGTTGCCGTTATAACGGTCTTCGGCGCTAAGATTTCCCTCTGCGAAGTCCAGTGGCTGTTTGGTAAAGCCGAAGTAGTCATTCAGGATTTTCTTTGCCCCGTCTTTTGTCTTTCCATCGATGACGAACAGCTGAAACTTCTGTTCGTTCAAACTGTAATCAGACGTATAGACAGGCTTCAGAAATTCGTGTCCGATATAATTTTGGGTAATATACGCCTGAGTATGGGGAATTAGCCCGTCTTTCGGAAACCGTTTGAAAATCTCCGGATATGAAGCGTTTGCATCAATCTTCGCCGCCAGTCCCTTAGCTATTTCCTGAAACGCGTTTGCAACCGTCTCGCTTTTGGCATTTGCCGACATCTTCACATAAATACTGCCCGAGAAGAAAAACAGCCCGTAATCGTCGCCCTGCGCCTCGCCTCCGATGTTGGGATAAAAGGTCATATCCGACGAACGTTCGGAAGCATACATGCCGAAAGCATCTTCGGGAGTCGCATGACGATAAGCCTGAACAGTAATATAATCATCGCCACGAGTACAGGTCAGGCTTGTCATTTCCCTGAAATTGTTCTCCAGAAACAGGGGCGCGGCTCCGTTGATGCGTTCATAGAGATTATCGCTGTCAAAAACCTCTATTTTAGGGGATATCGACCAGTCCCTGATTGCAGGCAGGTATGAATGTATGTTTTCAGGCGTCTGCGCAAAGACCTGTCCCGAAAGGCTGAACAGTATTAATATAATGTATGGAATTTTACGCTTCATGCTGTGTTATGCCAGAAAATGGGAAGGTACATCGACAATCGGCGTAATCGCCGCAATTTTACCGGCAACATTAAATCCGGAAGAGCAGTTTGTTACCGTACATTTTTCACATCCGGAACATGCATTGTTTGCAACAGCCAGCTCGGTCAGCGTTTCCTTTGACAGGGAAGGATATTTGTAGCCATAGTTATACATGTATGCGCGCATAATGTCGGGAATGGGCAAATGTTTTGAACACTGCGTTACACAGTTGCCGCAATTCTGACAATAGAGCAGTTCCTTCTCCTTCAGCCCTGCCAGATATTTGAGGTCAGATTCCCCAAGCTTGGGCGAATGAGCCGCTTCCAGGCAGCTGTCCAGCAAATCGAAACTCGTAAATCCCGGTATTGCCGTTGTGATGTTCGGGTTTTTCCATACCCAGCGCAGGCAGGCGGCGCCATTTACTTTTGATTTTGCCTCGGCGTCTTCTACGCCTCCAACCATTGATTTCATGGCGACGAAACCCATTCCGGCGTCCACTCCGCGCTGAATGGCAGCCTCCAGTTCGGAAAGGATGTCCAGCTTGAAATTGTAGCTGACCAGGCACACTTCGTATATTCCCGCTGCAATAGCCTCGTCGATTTGCCCCGGTTTGTTGGCATGCGTGGAAAAGCCGATATGCCTGATTTTGCCCTCGTCTTTAAACTTTTTCAGCATTTTAATCATGCGCGGATCGTTGATTATTCCCATGTCCGCAATAGCGTGCGTATAAAAAATATCGACATAATCCATCTTCAGGCGGCGAAGACTTGTGTTCAGCAATTCTTCGTATTC
This sequence comes from Prevotellaceae bacterium, assembly GCA_031264645.1. GTDB lineage: Bacteria > Bacteroidota > Bacteroidia > Bacteroidales > UBA932 > JAIRLF01. The sequence goes on from JAISDR010000164.1 coordinate 2,113, forward strand.
CTGTTCGAAATTATCCGATTTGAGATTCGCCTTGCCTTTCGTTGCAATAGTGAAAGTACTGCGATCCTTGTCCTTGAAAAAAACTCCGAGCATCTCTTCGTTTTTACCGTTCTGATAACCGTGAGCGGTATCAAAATGAGTAATCCCCGAATTGTATGCAGCGCGAACAACAGCAGGATTATCCGCCTTCATAACGCCCATGCTCAAAATGGGGATTGTCATTCCTGTTTTACCCAGCTGACGGGTAACGATCTCTTTTTTATCATCGTCAACCGGCGCTGCATTAGCCTTGCGACCAATCATCTGAGGCGCAACTGCGCTTGCTCCTGCCAAAGCAGAAATACTTAAAAATTTACGTCTGTTAATACTTTTCATAACGAAATAATTTAATTATGTTTATACTATAAAATC
>JAISDR010000004.1 GCA_031264645.1 Prevotellaceae bacterium
CTATTTAACTTCAAAACTTGCAGCAACAGCTTCATTTTCTGAATTACCTCCGGCATATATGGAATAAGTTCCGGTGGGAACAAGCAATTTTCCGGCTTTTTCGTCCCATTTTGCCAGTAATTTAACAGGAATGGAAACTTTTATTTGCTCGCTTTGTCCTTCGGGAATATATTTCCTTTCGAAATGACGCAATTCCTTTAATGGAAATCCTTTACCGTCCGGGTATTTGATATACACCTGAGCCACTTCGTCTCCGCCAAGTTTGCCGGTATTTGCGATTTTCAGAGAACAGTCGATTGTTCCCGAATGTTTGTATTCCTTTTTCGGCTGGACGTCCCACTGATACGAAAAAGCAGTATAACTGAGTCCGTAGCCAAATGGATACAAGGGTTTCCCCTTGAAATACTTGTATGTGCGGTTGTTCATGTTATAATCCTCGATATCGGGCAAATCGGAATCGCTTGCATAGAAAGTAACAGGCAGGCGACCTGAGGGGTTGTATTTTCCGAAAATGACGTCGGCAAGAGCATCGCCAATGGATTCTCCGCCATACCAGGCGCTTATGATCGCGTCAATGTTTTGAGATTCCCAGGGGAAAGAAATTGCGCTGCCTGACATAAGTATGAATACCACCGGTTTACCTGTAGCTTTCAGCGCCTGCAACAAATCCGTCTGAACCTGCGGAAGCATGATTGAAGTCCGGTCGCCCCTGTAGAATCCCGGAATCCGTACGTCCATTTCTTCTCCCTCTATCTTTGGCGAAATACCTCCTATAAAGACAATTACATCGGCGTCCTTTACCTTGTCGGCGGTTGCTGCCGCTTCCATCTTTACATGGATATTTGCCGAAAGTTCGATACGCGAGTTTCCGCGATGCTGCTTATGTTCCAGTTTCACACGGTATTTTTTCCCTTTGACTGCATCGAATGTGTATTCGGCTGTCCTGTTTCCCTCACCCCAGGATTCGGAAACCTTTTTTCCGTCAAAGTAAAGACGGAAACCGTCATCGTAAGCCACTCTGAGTTCGACCTCTCCGCTTACCGGCGATTCGAATACGCCTTCGAAACGCGATGAAAAATCCGTAGTATTGACGCCCTCGGCAATCGGTTTGGTTTCGGGATTTGAAAAACGTATTTCCGGGGTATGTCCTTTATATACAGGTTTTCCTTCCAGATTTTTGTTATTGAAAAATTCCATTGAAAACCCTCCGGGGAAGCAGTTTTCCAGTTTCCGGATTGCAATATTGTCAGTCAGATTGCAGCCCAGTTCGCTGATTATTTCCGCTTTGGGTAATGCTTTTTTTATTCCGTTCAGCGGAGTTACTATTTCAGTTGGAAATCCGTTATAGTTACCCAGCTGGACTCCGGGATTGTCGACATTTGGGCCAACGAAAGCTATTTTCCTGATATTTTCCGCCTTCAATGGCAGTACTCCGTTATTTTTGAGCAATACCAGCGACTGTTTAGCCATCTTCAAAGCCAAATCCTTGTGTTCTTTTTTCGACAAAACGTCCGATTCGATTTTGGAAAAAGGAACTTTTTCCGCAGGGTCGAACATTCCAAGGCGGATACGGGTTTCGAACAGCCTTTTGAGGGATATGTCAATCTGTTCTACGGTTGTAAGTCCTTTCTCAACAGCCTGTTTAAGCCCCAGATATGCTTCCCGTCCACAGTCGACATCCGTGCCGTGGAAAATACCGTCGGCTGCGGCTGCGGCTGCATCGGGATGCGTTTTATGAGTTTTGTAAAAATCGTTAATCGCTCCACAGTCGGAAGTTACGTATCCTCTGTATTTCCAGTCTTTACGCAAAATATCAATCATCAATTTGTCGCTGCCACAGCATGGCTGTCCTTCGTATGCATTGTAGGCGCACATGAATCCTGCGACTTTCGTGTCGGCCAATTCCTTGAATGCCGGCAAGTAAGTATCCCACAAGTCATACTCGGACACTGCGGCATTGTATGTATGGCGACTTGATTCAGGCCCGCTGTGAACGGCAAAATGCTTGGCGCATCCGGCGGCTTTCAGGTATGTTTTGTCATCGCCCTGCAAACCCTGTACAAAATTTTTGGCAAGCGAAGCAGTCAAAAACGGATCTTCTCCGTATGTTTCCTGTCCGCGTCCCCAGCGAGGATCACGGAAGATGTTAATATTCGGAGTCCAGTAGGTCAATCCGTGATAAATCCTGTAGTCTCCCTTTGCCTGAGACATGTTGTAAATGGCGCGACCTTCTTCGGCCGTATAGTTACCCATTTGCCTGATGGCGTTCTCGTCCCATCCCGCCGCCATTCCGATTGCCTGCGGAAATACCGTTACCTTGTATTCGGTACGTCCTATGCCGTGCAGACATTCGTTCCACCAGTCATACGGCGGAATGCCAAGGCGTTCTATAGCCGGCGTACGGTTTAACATTTGAGCGATTTTTTCGTCCAGCGTAAGCCGTGAAACTATATCTGCCGCACGTTTTTCGACAGACAGGTTTGGATTTCTGAACGGATATTCGTATGACGAACTGTCACATCCTGCAAACTGCAGGCAAAAAGCGGATAAAATTATCCCCAAAAAACTTCCTCTTCGTTTCATAATATTACATTTTGAGTTATTCTTCAATTTATTTATTATTTAAATCCTTCTCTGTATGATCTTTTATCTAATTTCGCCGCTTCTTCGTTATCGACGATTGATCCGGTTTCGGAATCGACTTTCAGTATCTTTTTTCCCGAGCGGTACGACAGATTGGCAAGATTAATCATGTTGGCGCTCAACACTCCCTGATCGATAGACGCATTCGGCGTTTTCCGCGAACGGATACATTCGATGAAATTTCGATGATGCGCTTCGTCGGGAAAGTATCCGGTTGCCTGATCAAGCAGTTTCCAGTCTTTTCCGAATACCTGCCATCCGCCGCCATGACGTCCGAGGAACATAACTCCCTCAGTTCCGTATATTTCGATACGGGTAGCATTGTTCCTCCATTCGGGAAACTTTTCGCTGAAACGGACTTCCTGCGACATTTTATACATATAATTGCCATACTGCGAAGATTCGAGGGAAATCGGATACGTTTCCATATCGAAAACCACCGTCTGATTGTCGGGAATATCGCGCTTGTCATTGAATATCACCCTTCCTCCGGCACAGAATACGGCTTTCGGCAATCCGGGATCGCCCAGCGCCATGCGCGCCAAATCAATGACATGCGAGGCGTCTCCCGACATGGCTGCTCCTCCCGAATACGCCCACCAGTCCGACCAGGCTTTGTGGCGCGACACATTGTACGGCACATAGTCCGCCGGTCCGAGCCATCTGTCCCAGTCAAGTCCTTCGGGTATCTCGCTGTCGGGTTTCAGAATCCATTCGCGCGTACCGGGCAACATGCAGTAAGC
>JAISDR010000100.1 GCA_031264645.1 Prevotellaceae bacterium
TAATTCATTTAAAAGATTCCTGGCTTCGACGCCGTATTTTTCTATAACCAGCTCTTCCATCGATAATCCCCTGTCTTCATAATCCCCATATATGCGATGCAGGTAATCATCGAATTTGAAAACATCAATGCATATTTTTTTGAACGTGAAGGTTGCCTGTCCATCGTAAAAGTTTTTAATGCCAACATGGAAATGATGTTCAAATTCTTTTCGTGCCCTGCCCCAATCCGCTACTTTCATGTCTTTTCAATTGATTATTGATTATTAAAATTCAATGCGTCGCCAGTGAGTAACACTCCTATTAAAAGTCCCTGACCCCATCCATTCCCAGCCATGGTCTAAAAACATCCGGCGTTTTGCTATTGCATATCGACCATTGGAGGTTTTAACGATCACAGAGGATACCGTGTGCGTATAGTTTCCCTCTTTCACCGTTTCCATTGCATACTCCGGCAATTCCTCCTCGACGCTTATCCATCGCTGGGCAAACTCGACGCCGTCAATAAAAGCATACTCTATCGTGCTGACGCTAAATTCATCCTCTATACTCATGCCTCTTACGACATTGTATACATAGCTTTTTGCTACCTCTTTAACTGTTTTCATGTCTTTTCAATTGATTATTGATTTTTCAATATTCATTGCATCAAAAAGCGTCGGAGCAGTTGCTTCTGCTTCTGCCGCCTCCAGATATTTCAGTCCGTCGCGCCAGTACTGGGCGTTCAGTTCTGTTGCGATACCGCTCCGTCCGAGCTTTACCGCCATGTACGGCACTGTCATAATGCCGCCGAACGGGTCGAAAACCGTTTCGCCCCTGTTGCTCCAGTTTTCTATAACTCTCTCGACTATATCTATTTGCAAGGGGCAAATATGCTGCTGCAAATTCTTCTTTGACTGTTCGCCGTTCAGTGTGCGCATCCGCACAACGTCGCTCCATACCCACGCCGTCCGTGCAGGATACCGCAGCGTCTCGAACGACGCGGGCAGGGAGCCGGCATCGTCAAGCATTGTTGCGATATTTACATGCTCGTGATAGTCGTAGATGTTGTTTTCCACAAATGCGGAAAAATAGCGGTTTATCTGTTCGCACGAAAGCCTTTTGATTTCTTCGGGAGACAGGAACCGGTTCCCCGAACTGTTCCATTTTGCGCGCGCGTCAACCTGCCAGCGTCCGCGACGGTACTCTTTTTTCGATTTTGCCACCGGAACGTCAGCGTATGCTTTTGCCGTGCTTGTAGGCAGTTTTCGAAACAATAGAAGATACTCCGGGCAGCCAACTCCCATTTTGCTGCCGTCCCTGCATTTTTCCGACCATCCGAGCCGGTATGTCTGATTATTCTCCCGTACAACATCCGTCTCTACGGTAATGCGTCCCATATACTGAAATCCGTGCTTTATGTAATGAAAAACCGTCATGTCGCTGAACGGATCAAGCGTCGGCATACCGGTGCCGGTCGCGTTTCCGAACAGGATTCTGTCCTTTACGTGAATTACGGCAAGTCTTCCCGGTTGCAGGATTCGCAGCAGTTCCGGGGTGAGGAAATCCATCTGCTCAAAGAATCTGTCGTTATTGTCGTTATGTCCCATATCGTTATAGCTGGGCGTATATTCGTAATGATTGCTGAACGGGATGGACGTATGAATAAGCGATACGGAATTGTCCTCCATGTCCATTACTTCCAAGATACAGTCATTGTTTATTGCCCTGTAGAATTTCCCGGCTTTTTCCTGCCGTGCAAGTCCGAGCGTTCGCATAAGGCTTTGCCGGCTGTTTGCCGAATCAAGTCCGAACTCCCTGATGATTTCCGTCATCTGTTCTACCAGATAATTATGCTGTGTCCATTTCTTTTGCAGGGCTTTTAGTATTTCGCCTTCCGATTCGGCATATATGATATTGATTTCAACCAGGTGCTGCTGCAAAAAGCGGTACACCCTGTGAATCGACTGTATAAAGTCATTAAATTCGTATCCTATACCCAAAAATATTTCCTTATGGCAATGGTACTGAAAATTACATCCCTGACCGCTTAACTCCGGCTTGGTTGCGAGATACTGCACTCTGCCCTCCGAAAAGTCGATTACGTTGCGCTCCCTTGTCTCAATGTCCTGCGAGCCGTACACCTCGACAATGTCATATCCCTTTAGGGCGCTCATAATCGCATGACGTTCGGATTCGAGGTCGTGCCAGATGATGTAATGGCTTTCAGGGTCGGAATCTATGATTTCCTTCATTTTTTCGATTCTGGCGGACAGGCTGTCGCGCTTTTCCTTTGCGGCTTCTTTCAGTCCGAGCGCGGCGTCGCGAAACATCCTGGCCTGCCCGTCGCGTTCCACGGGAGCAGACGAATGATTGACGCTTACCCTGTGATACGTGATGTTCATTGCCGGAAGCGCGTACCCGGCATCGTCGTATCCCAAATCGCGGGGGCTGGTAACAAACAGCGCCCAACTCGACATCCACATCCAGAATTCACGCTCCTTGTGCGGGTGCAGCGTCAGATTGTTGGCCTTCGTGCTGTCGCGCTTGAACCATCTCGTAAGCGCCTGTCCGGTATCGAGGATTTCAAGATAGCCGGCATAATGGATCAGTTCCTTATATTTGTTCGGCGAGGGCGTGGCGGTGGCTACAAACTTGTATTGAACGCCCTTAAATTTATCGAGGAACGTCTGATACGTCTTGCTGCCGAACGACCGCAGTACGCTCGCCTCGTCAAGGCTGGTGACAAGAAATGTTTTCGGGTCGATGTTCCCGTCCCGCACACGCTCGTAGTTGGTTATGCAAAT
>JAISDR010000179.1 GCA_031264645.1 Prevotellaceae bacterium
GGTTTGGGAAACATATACACTACAACGAATATTCAATGCGCAGCAACAGCCTGCAATCTTCCGACGGCATCAGGATTTTGGGATTTGGCGATTCGGTACTGAACGGCGGAATGAAGACAGACCAGGATTCTCTTGCCACATCCATCATCGAACAGACTTTTAGCAGGCAGTACAGAAGGCGCAATATTCGCTGCCTTAACATCAGTTGCGAAAACTGGAGCCCCGACAACTGTTTTGCATACATGGAAGAGTATGGCGATTTTGACGCCGGCATGATTTTTCTTGTTACAGGCAGTAACGATGTGTATGACAGCATGGATTTCCGGAAAACTGTTGACGTTCATCCGAACTTTCCATCTAAACAGTCCCTGTCATCCATATATGAGACGGGAGAGTATCTTGTTTCGCGAATTTTTGCAGAGAATCGTAACATATCCGACTATACTTCTGTAAAAAACAGCAATACCTTCAATTCGGGTTTCCAGTCATTTCACCTTTATACTCAAAAAAAGGACATTCCCCTGCTCGTCTATCTGCATCCCGACCGTGAAGAAGTCCTCAATGGCAGATACGGTCCTCAAGGCGAAGAAATTATACGGTTCTGTCTCGACAACGGGATATCTTTGATTGAAGGGCTGAAACATGAAGACATATCCTGTTTCGAAGATGCAATACACTTCAATGACCATGGACAGCGGGTTCTGGCGGATGTCCTGTTGCCGGAAATAAAAAAGCTGCTGGAAATTGAGGAATAAAGTCCCTGGAAGTGAAATTATATAACAGCCATTGCCGGTTAAGTTACGGGAAGGTTTCCTCTATAAATTCACAAGTTAAGATTCGTGTCCGATAAGAGAATAAATAGTAGTCAGAAAAAAGCATCAGAGATTACAATAAGGCGCCGTCTATGAATAAACATATCAAATTAAATTTTAGCTATATGTAAATCAACATGTTTCAATATTCATACGATATGTTTATATTTAGATGAGTCCTAAGATAAAGCAAAATAAAAATAGATAAACACAACTAAGAGTTTTTTTAATCCATAACTCTTAGCTCTTAGTAACGTGTAAAAAATAAATTGGCAATTATATTAAGAAGCATTTACTTAGGCACATTGTTGAGAAATTTCCCTGCATAACACTGAATATCAATCGAAAGTATCTCTGTTGATCAAGACGCTCCGTCTCTGTTGGTCAAGTTGCCCAACTCTGCTGATCAAGTTGCCCAACTCTGCTGATCAAGTTGCCCAACTCTATTGATCAAGTTGCTCCAACTCTGATGATCAAGTTGTCCAACTCTGCTGTTCAAGTTGCCCAACTCTGTCTACCAAGGTTACCTGTCTCTGTCACACAGGATACTTACTTGAAGTTTTTAGAATATAGTAAAATTTTGCCATTTTATTTTTTACACATTACTTAACTTACCATTGGTATACCCAGACATAAGTTGTATAACGGGTTTTCGGCGGGTTGCCAACGACATGTCCGCCGACTTCTTCGCCGACTCTGTTGGTCAGACGGAGACCGTTCTGAAAGAATATCGGGTCGTCGTCGTGAAAGCGGTAGGCTGAGAACTCATTCTTTTCCGTGTCGAGATGCGTCAGTCCCGCGATGTTGTTATAATACCGTCCCTTGTTGAAATAATACGTTCCCATAAAATAATCTTCCAGCCCGGAAGAAAGCAGCAACGTATCTTTGCCTTCATTGAAATATGCACGGATACAGGATTCCATGTAACTTAAATCCGTCCATCGCTCGCCGCCTTCCGAAAGCGTACGCAAGCCTTTGGCGACAATTGTTACGAGAAACAGCGCTCCTTTGCCTTTCACGTCGCACATGTCAAACTCCACAAGCGGGTCAAACTCCCTGTTTTCGAGCTTATGCAGTTTCAGTCGCGCATTATCGGGCAACTGTACTCCGCCCAGACTTACCGGCAGGTTTTCCGTACCGCGAATAATCCACCAGAAAAAGGGCTTGTCTGGAGACTCGGGATTTAGCTGAGCCGTAACCTTTATCTCCTTCCCGAAAGGGATGCGAAACGTATTGTATACTCCGCTTGGCGATCCGGTCTTGCCCATTTTGTCCGTTGTCCAGGGCGCATGACTGTCGTTAAAGCCCATTCCGTGACCAAGAAACATTTCCATGTCGATCGATGGCAGAACTTCGCCATCCACATAAATCCTGATAAGCGTCTGTTCGTAAGCTTTGAAATCGCCGCCAAACCATATATGAGTCAAAGCGCCTTTCCCCTCGTGATGAAGCAAAATCGTCTCGCTGTCTTTCGTCAGTATCGAAAGTTGCTTGCCTGTAGAACCGAAACTTTTCAAATTGTCGGTTGTGTTCTTTGCCTGACTGAAGACCTGTAAAGGTAATAAAGCCAGCATTACAATAAATAATAAATTCCTTTTTGTCATAATATCTGTTATTTTTTTAATTTTTACAGAGACAAAAGTAAGGAATATTTTTGAATTCAGGATATTGGGCATTTACAAAACAAAAAAATTGATTCAGCATTAAACCTTTTGTTGCATACCTCATCATAAGTACCGTGTAAGATTTGGTTTTTCATAGGTTAGTTAAGTTTTGATTTAGGCGGGGGCTCCCCCGCCTAAATTGTTTTTCAGGCTTGGGGACTGACGGCAGATTGAAATTTTGGCAGTTTTTCATTTCACACATTCGGCAAAATCTGCCAATTTGTCACTTTAACGGGATAAAACCTCCGAAAAACAGTTTGGCACAAATTATGATATGTACAAGGTCGAAATTTAAGAATAAATATTAATAATGTTTAACTAAAAATAATAAAAAATGGCAGTAAATATTAAACCATTAGCAGATCGAGTTTTAATTGAGCCTAAAGAGGCAGAAGAAAAAACAGCAAGCGGGCTTTATATCCCGAATACAGCAAAAGAAAAGCCGCAAAGAGGAGCGGTTGTAGCAGCCGGACCGGGTAAAAAGGACGAGCCTATGGAGGTTAAAGTAGGCGACGAAGTTTTATACGGCAAGTATTCCGGTACAGAGATCACCGTAGAAGGTAAGGATTACCTGATTATGCGAGTTTCAGACATTTTAGCAGTAATCTAAACAGTAAAAAGTATTTAATGTAAAACAATTTTAAAGTATTTTTAAAATCATGGCAAAAGAAATAAAGTTTAACATAGAGGCGCGAGGCCTGATTAAGTCCGGTGTTGACGCACTGGCAGACGCAGTGAAGGTTACATTAGGTCCCAAGGGACGTAATGTGGTGATTGAAAAAAAATTCGGCGCTCCCCAAATTACTAAGGACGGCGTAACTGTTGCAAAGGAAGTTGAACTTCCCGATCCTTATGAAAACATCGGAGCCCAAATGGTTCGCGAAGTAGCTTCCAAAACGGCGGATCTGGCTGGAGACGGAACAACTACGGCTACCGTACTGGCTCAGGCTATCATTAACGTAGGCTTAAAGAACGTTACGGCAGGCGCAAGCCCCATGAGCCTGAAACGCGGTATCGACAAGGCTGTTGCCGCTGTTGTGAAAAGCTTGAAGGATCAGAGCAAGGAAGTTGGCAACGATATCGAAAAAATAGAACAGGTAGCTGCCATATCGGCAAATAACGACGAGGCAATAGGAAAGCTTATCGCCGAAGCAATGACCAAGGTCAGCAAGGAAGGCGTTATCACTGTCGAGGAAGCAAAAGGCACCGATACTGTTGTTGAAGTGGTTGAAGGCATGCAGTTTGACAGAGGCTATCTCTCGGCATATTTCATGACCGATACCGAAAAGATGGAAGCGGTACTTGACAGCCCCGTTATCCTGATTACCGACAAAAAGATATCTACAATGAAAGATCTTCTCCCGATACTCGAACCTGTCGCTCAGCAGGGTCGCGCATTGTTGATTATCGCGGAAGACGTCGATGGCGAAGCATTGGCGACACTGGTAGTAAACCGTTTGCGCGGTTCGTTGAAAATTGCAGCGGTTAAAGCTCCGGGATTTGGAGACCGTCGCAAGGAAATGCTGGAAGATATCGCAGTCCTGACAGGCGGCGTGGTTATTTCCGAAGAAAAAGGCCTGACTCTGGAAACTGCCGACCTCGCAGTACTTGGCTCAGCCGAGAAAATAACTATCAACAAGGAGAATACCACCATCATCAATGGTGCAGGTGCAAAAGACGCGATAGCTGCACGTATAGCTCAGATTCGTAAACAGATCGAAATCACTACATCCGATTACGACCGCGAGAAATTACAGGAACGTCTGGCTAAACTTGCCGGAGGCGTTGCAGTTCTGTATGTCGGCGCTGCTTCCGAAGTTGAAATGAAAGAAAAGAAAGACCGTGTAGACGACGCTCTCAGCGCAACACGCGCCGCTGTAGAAGAAGGTATTGTTGCAGGAGGCGGAGTTGCATATATCCGCGCAATTGATGCTCTTGACAATCTTAAAGGCGATAACGAAGACGAAAATACCGGTATCCAGATTGTGAAACGCGCAATCGAAGAACCGCTTCGCCAAATAGCTGAAAACTCAGGCGTCGAAGGCTCCATCGTTGTTCAGAAAGTGAAGGAAAGCAAAGGAGACAACGGATACAATGCTTATCTGGACAAATACGAAGATTTGTCGGCAGCCGGCGTTATCGACCCGACAAAAGTCGCACGTATAGCTCTGGAAAACGCAGCTTCCGTTGCCGGAATGTTCCTGACAACAGAATGTGTGCTGGTTGATATTAAAGAAGAAAATCATGCTCCTGCAAATCCAGGCATGGGCGGCATGGGCGGCATGATGTAATTATTTTCATAATAAATAAATTTTTAAGTTAATTTGAAACCTTCGGAATAAAATCCGAAGGTTTTTTTGTTGGAGCGCCGTGCAGTTATTGCCGTCGAAACCTCTTATTCTTCCACGTATTCTTCATCGTCGCTACTTGGGTTCAGGTATTCGGTAATCAGATCGGAGATGATGTTTTTAGGTTGAGAGGGGTCCATTAGCCACATCATTGCCGGCTCGGTATTCATTTTTTTACACAATTTTAGGATGGAGCCGCATCCGGCTTCGCGAAACAGCTTGCAAATTAGCCTGTTTTGCTCTATATCGGAATTTGCAAGTCCCTGCAGCGTGTCGATGGAGAGGTATCTCCGGTCTTCGGCTTGCAGACCGGTCAGTTGCGACAGCTTGTCGCCTTCGGGCGTACCGCTGTTGGTAATCAGCCGGAAAGTACGGAGGAGTATGACGCCGTCGACCATTTCGGCAAGGAAATAGCCTATCTTCAGTTCGTTGGTGAAGCAGGCGATCAGCATACGGTTTTTTGCTGTCGGTATAATTTCCTTGCGCATTAGCGCCCCCACCAGAACTTTGGTGTAGAATGCCGGTACCACAAGTCCAAGCCGTTCTCTCATGCGGTCGAGTGCATGCTGCTGGATGTAAACTGGAAATTTCAGTTCGGAGAGGGCGTTCCTCTTTTTTATATGCATGTTTATATGTATGTCGTTCGACGACAGTGCAAAGTGGTGGAATTTCGGCTCTTCTTCCACGTAGACCAGGACGCCCACCGGTATGACTGAATGTGTTTCGCCATCAACAGATACCTCCCGCGTTTCGAGGATATAGGTTCCGATAGTGATTTTCTGGTGCAGTCTGAAGTCCAGACTCAAAGCTTTTTCCACTATCCTGCGGTTTAAAGTATCGTCCGGAGGCATCCCGAAGTCGGGGTCATCGTACATAGCGGTGGTTTCGAGCTTGTAGGTGTGGAGATATTTTTCCTTTATATTGTTAAAGACCCAGCAGGCATAGTTGCATATCTCCTTTATGCCTTTTTCGTATGCTGCTTCGCGTTCTTCGCGCAGTTCGGCATATTTTGCGAGCTGTTCCTTGCCGGGATAAGTGATGTTGTTGTCGCACGCATGGTGTTCGAGCGACATGCCAACCAACATGTAATCGGCATAAGTCATCATTTGCCCGTTTCCCCTTATCACTTCCAGTGTCATGGACGCCTGCTGAAACTTGATGGTTTTTCTCAGGACGGTCATTAAACGCTTGTGAATTTTTACCCCTTCGGCAGCCACAATCTTGAGCGGGGCGCCACGGAACATGTAGAGAAGTATTTTCTCCGTCAGGGGAATCTGGCTATACAGTGTTTCGCTGCCCATTTGACGACACAGTTTTTGAAGCTTGTCCATAAAGAAATTCTGGTACTGAGCTTCATGCAGTTTTTGCTGTTCGACATGGTTCACATATTTCTTTTTTCTCGCGTGTTTTTTCTTTGCCATAAAAATTTGAATTAATCAGATGCAAAGATAGCAATTCTTTATTACATAAACCGAATTAGATTTGAATACCGGTCAAAAAAAGAGCGCCCTACTGGATGCTCCTCTTCATTATAAAACCATAAAATTTTTTTATTAGACTTCCTGATTTTCGGCTTTCTCCGTTTTCTCAGTATCATTCTTAATTTCACCCAAATATTCGGGTAACTGCATTCCTGCCATATTAAAAAGATCGCTTAATGGAGGAACCGATTTCATCAATCCCGAAACGAAATTGGCTGTAGATGTTTTTCCATCCTTTCCCTGTCCGTCCCATACGGTAATCTTGTCAATCTTGATATTTTTGATTGCTTCGACCTGTGTTTTCACCAGTTCCGGCAACTTGTCCGAAATCATCAT
>JAISDR010000215.1 GCA_031264645.1 Prevotellaceae bacterium
TTTTCGAGCAGTAACTCCCGGTAATAGACTAAAAAATCACGGACATAATCCTGCACCTTTCCGGAAAGGGAAACATTGAAGGATTCCTCATCCGAAGTGTTCAGTCCCGAAAAATCAAGATTCAGGATCATATAACTGTTATGCTTTGGCGTCGGATGCTTTCCTATATACAGGTCGCCGAACAGCTGTTCGAACTTATCCGCCTGATTGATATCATAATAATTGGACAGCATCGAAAAAAACAGACTTTTACCGAATTTGCGCGGGCGTGTGAAGAACAGATTGTCATTATTCTCATTTTCCAACAGTTCGATAAACCGGGTCTTATCTATATAGATATAATTTTCGGTTCTTACTTTTTCAAAATTTGAATTACCGTAAGGTAATCTTTTACGTTTCCCTGTTTCCATAACAAATAGATTTTAGTGCAAAAGTAATAAAAATATGCCAATATACATCATCCCGCACGGGACGACACTTTGACATGCCCGGAGACTGTGTCGTCCCGTTGGGAGACTTCAGCGTCTGCGGTTACACAGAGCTACTTCATTAAATATGTTTTTGGGTAATTCCGCTTCGAACCAGGGGAAACAGGCCGTATCTTTAGGCGGCGACCAGTGTCCCCAGCGGTCACGCACCTGTACGCAGAAATATTGAAACGTATCGGCGGCGTGTCCCCGGTTATAATATTCGATCTCCTTACTTATTGCGTAATCCATTCCTGCTTCCACATATTCATTCGTGATCGTATCTTTCTTGAGCGTCCGGAAGCTCAGTTTGGCTCCCGTTTCGTTCGTTGAATATTTCAAAGGCACATTCCCTAATTTCAGATGGAGAATCAGTCCGAGCCGAAGCACATTCCGGCATGCTCTGATCAGGGAAGCAAAATCATAATCGTCGCTTGCTGTTCTGTTTAAAGGCTCTTTAAACAAGTCCCGCTGTTCATTGCCTCCGGCAGCCGTCATAAATTGAACGTATTTGACGAAGGGCAAGTTCCTGCTGAAATAATCATCCGGGACCTGTTCCACGGGTTCATGCCATGAAGTATAATCCCATACATTTATATTGTCAGCTACATTCCACAACATTTGACCGGAAATACTCGTCCGTACATGAAACGTTTAAATCCCACACCTTATTTTTTAGCAAGTTCTATTTTTGTATCCATTTCGATATTTTATACAACTGTTTTTTATTTTTCCCCTGTCTGCTTGCTTTTCCTTTGTTTTTATTCCAGCTTAGTTCCACCCAGTTAAACGCTCCTTTCTCATAATCGAATGTTTCTCCGTCATCCTCAAACAGGAAAAATGATTTTTCGGGAGTTCCGTACACATGACAGGCGATATCCAGTACGGTTTCGGGGGTGATATATTCTACCGGTTCGGCCAGAGGAAGAATAGCGCCTTCCTTAACAAACAGGGGAATCTCGTCGGCGCTCATTTCTACGGTACAGGTCTGTCCTCCCTCATATTTTTTACCGGGATGATTGAAATCATACCAGACGCCCTGCGGAAAATACACCTCCCGTGTCGATGCGCCGTCGATAAACGGCGCACACATCAGCTGATAGCCCATCATATACTGGCTGTCGATTTGCCACACTTTTTTGTCGTCCGGATAATCCAGTATCAAGGAGCGAAAAGGCGGAATCCCTTCAAAACGGTAGCGGGCAAAAGCCGCATACAGATAAGGAATCAGGCTCATTCTTAATTCAATCAGTTTTTTCACTTTTTGCTCCAGTTCCTGATAATTCGGCAATAACTCATTGCTGTTGTTCTTTTTCTTATCGTAATGAAACCACGGCGGATTGTTCAGAAACCAGCAGTCCACGACCATTTGCGCAGACATCAGCGAAGACTGCAGCCTCCGTATCAGGTCGTCCTCCGATACCGTCTCCCGTACTTCCGGCGACCAGTTAAGCCCCGAAAAACCGGCATTGAGAATCATCCGGACATAGTCGCCATGGTCGTACATATCGCTGTACAAAACGGAACTGTACGGACTGGCGAACAAATGGGACGCCCTCACGTCGAGCAGAGTTCGCCGGTTAGTTTCACGGTAAAGTTCCCAGATCATTTTCTGATAAAGCAGGCCGAACAGCTGACGATACTGAACGCCGTCGACACCGGAGGGAAAAGAAGCAATGTCCGGGAAACTCCATTCGCCTTCCGCCTCGTTATAATAAGCCGCATCACATTCGTCGAGCTTGAAGGCCGAAATCCCTTCATCAATAAAATTCTTTTTGTGATAGGATCCGAAAATTTCCCTGGCTTCTCCGGTAATAAAATCGGGAACGGCGCCTTTCCACACGGCATAATCGCCCGAAAAGGGAAGTATCCGCTCGAAAATCGGGGAAGTCGGATGCACATAGGCATGTTCCCAGAGGTTTAGTTTATAATTCATCCCGTGCATTGTATGGAGAAAGTTACCCGGTTCGGGGAAATTTTTGGGATTCCATGCGTATGAGCAGGAATAGGACGCGGAATGCCAGCCGGGTTCAAGACCGAACATGTCGCAGGGAATGTGTTTTTCTCTGAAATATTGGGCAAACTTCGTCACCTGCCGGTCGTTGAATGTTGACTTCGCACGGTATTTCAGTCCCAGTCCCCAAAGCGGCGGGAGAGCGCCTCCTCCGGAAAACAGATTGTAACGCTGAATGACCTGCATCATGGAAGGCCCGTCGAATACGTAGATTTCCATCCCCTTTGTTCCCTCGACAACAATCTCAACTTCGTCGGACGGTTTATATGCGCGATTGTACAGTTCGGCGGGCGATGCGCCGGGCTGTTCCATGACTCCTTTCAGTTCCCGCGCCAAACCGGCGGCTTTGGACAGTTTGTTTTGCGAGCCCATGTAAAACGTAACATACCGGGCTGTGTTGACCAGTACGCCGTAACCTTTGGACGATATATAAAAAGGCATGGGAGCATGACTGAAACCCACGTTCCCGACTGTCCAGCTGTTGCAGCGGATATCCCTGCGCATGCCGCGCTGCCGGAAGGTATTGACCTGAAGCCCGAAACCGTATATCTGCTCGGACGCTTCCATATCCCATTCGGCAACAGCGCCCTTTGGGGTTTCCTTAAACCGTATGCTTTCCAGATCAAAAGGCGCAGCGTCGCGATCGGGAAGTTTCGACAGCAGTTCGACAGCCGGAGCCTCCTTGAAATCGGTCGGCAGATACTTCTCCGCCTGTCCGCAAGTAATTTTCCAGATGCCGGGAAAAACTTTTTCCACTGTTTGCGCATA
>JAISDR010000009.1 GCA_031264645.1 Prevotellaceae bacterium
GCTGGAAGTCTTTATTTCCGAAACATCTTCGGTGTCCTGCAGCGGACGCAGCGACGGACGTCTTTCGGCAAATTCGCGGGGAGGCGTGGGAAATCACGAATATGTCTGGTACCGCATCAACGGAAACAATGTCAAGCAGGCGGGTACCCTGAAAGACGCCGGCAATTTACCGGCGGGAACATACAGGGTACAGGTTATCGACGGTAACGGCATAGCGGTAAACTCTCCGGATTTTGAACTCGCAGAACCGGCGGCATTAAAAGCATTTACCGCATCAAGCAGCATCTCGTGTCAGGGAACGGAAAATACATGGCTTGAAGCATCCGCCGAAGGCGGTACTGCTCCTTATTGTTACCTGTGGACCTCGGGACACCAAACTGCACGCGTCGAAAACCTGTCAGGCGACAAATATATGGTGCTTGTTGCCGACGCCCGCGGCTGCGAAACAAAGGCTACTGCCGAAATCAGGACAGCGCCTGAAATGACGGTTGAAACATCCGCAGTTCAGCCCTTATGCGTTGACGACGGCGCTATTGCCGTGAACGTAAAAGGTGGAATTGCTCCATATAAATTCCTGTGGAACGACGGTTCAATTGATAAAAACCGCAACAACCTGCCGGCAGGAAATTACAGCGTCACGATTACCGGAGCCAACGAATGTCCGGTTCAAACGGATATTAAACTGGATAAAGCCAAACCCGCATCGCTTGACCTTGGCAATGACAGAACAGTGTTGTGCAACGGACAACAAGTCGTGTTTAATGTAAGCGATATCGACGGTATGGCGAATTACAAATGGTTCCGCAACGGAGCCTTGTTTGCCGAAACGCCGGCTGTCTCAATAAATGAAGAAGGCTTGTATATAGTGGAAGTCGTCAATTCGAAAGGATGCCGGAGCGAAGGCAGTATTGACATATCTGTTGAAAACAGCAGCATTGAGGCTGATTTCACTGTGGCGACAAAAGCCATACGATACGAAATCACCAAACTGGTAAACGTCAGTTATCCTTATCCCGACAAAGCCGAATGGATTATTCCCAACGATCCCGATATCAGTATTATTGATATGACAGATGAATATGTCGAAATAGTTTTCAGGGAAAAAAGGTCATATACAATCGGCTTACGTTCTTCGACAGGCGAATGCAGGGCGGTAATTTATAAACAGATAGATGTATATGACAGATACGACATACCGGAATACGAGCCTGAAGAAAATGTTTTTCTCAAAAGCTTCATCGCGTATCCTAATCCAAATAAAGGACAGTTTACCGTCAAAATTGAACTTGGCGCAAAAGCCGACGTCAGGCTGCGTCTGATAAGTATAACGGGCAGCATAATTGATGAGCGGGAATTAAAAGGCAGCAGCTATTACGAGATCTTGTATAATATCAATAATGTACAGGGAATTTATCTTCTGCAGCTTGCTTCAGAGAAAGTCGAAACATCTCTGAAATTGTTGATGGATTCGTTTTGACGGATACTCTCTTCCCAATACAGGACAACAGATAATATTTTGATATGTTATTGAATCAAACATTTTGTTTGTTTATAATTTTCACTGCTTTTGCATTATAGAAATGATTAAAAAGAAAAAGAAAATTTTGCTGATTTTAGCAGCATTGTATTTACAAAGCTGTTACAGGGAACAAACGGTGGCAGTCCTGGTCGACTTCACAGTAACAGTTGATAATGAAGATTATTCGGTTCCGGCACGTATTTTGCTGGAAAACAAAAGCGCCGGAGCCGATAAATACAGGTGGACATTTGCAGGAGGCGAACCGTCGTCGTCGGACAAGCGTCAGCC
This sequence comes from Prevotellaceae bacterium, assembly GCA_031264645.1. Lineage (GTDB taxonomy): Bacteria > Bacteroidota > Bacteroidia > Bacteroidales > UBA932 > JAIRLF01. The sequence goes on from JAISDR010000009.1 coordinate 1,808, forward strand.
TGAAGCAGTATTTTACAACAAGGCAGGTACATATATCATATCACTGGAAGCGTGGAATATCGACGAACACAAAATCAAGGAATACAGTTTACAGTTGGATTCGGCGATTTCCATTGGTTTTGACCTCGAAATATCCGTCAATAACATATCGCCGGTACAAGCCCTTATCGCAAATACTTCGAAAGGAGGAACGACTTACCGGTGGACGTTTGAAGGCGGTCAACCTTCGTCGTCGGAACTTTACACTCCGCCGACAGTGAAATTCGTTGACGCAGGCGAGCATACCGTAATACTGGAAATGTCGAACGGACGGGAAACGCTCGTTCATTCGGAAACCTTCACCGTATTGCCTGCGATGGCGCTTGATTTCAGCATCACACCCTCATTTGAAGACGAAGATATGGAAGCGCCGTTCACTGCGACGCTTAAAAATAACAGTTCTAACGGATTAAACTATACATGGACAGGCGAAAACGGATTGTTCTCCAGCAATACAGCCTCGGATTCCACTACCGTATCCTATGCCTGCGCCGGAACGTACGCCGTAACGCTCAAAGCCGACAACGGTAAGGAGATTAAATCAATATCCAAAGAAATCACAGTCAAACCCAACAGCAACATCTACATTATGCAGGACGTGAAACTGGGTATAAAATCAGCCCATGCGACTATCGGCAGTTTTTATTCGTGCGCGTTGAGGAGCGTTGTCACAAGAGATGAGGTAAGCGAACAAAACGCTCACTTGATAGATTTTGCGTTTTTCGGCTTAGACGGGACATTCCGTTTATGCCGTTTCCTTTCGCCTGATTCTCTTGGAAATTACGCTTTTTATGATATTCCGAAAGCCGGTCACACGGCAATTATCAATACTCTGGAAAATTCGCCGGTCAGTTTCAGCGTCGAGGACTTCGACAGCATGACGACCGATGCGCCTCTACATTCTTTGCCCGTCGCCGCAAACGACAGTAATGAAGACTATTTCACCGATTCCACTGTCCCCCGCATCGCCCTGTTCGAAACAGCCGACAGGCGGAAAGGCGCAATAAAAATCAAATCTTTTGTGTCGGACGGCGTCGAATCATATATATTAGCCGATATAAAAGTCTATAAAAAAGGACAGTAAATTCATTGTCATACAGGATGTTTAAAACCGGTACATCTACAGCAAACATAATCGTATTAATCTTATGCGCATCGTTCTCCCTCAATGCGCAGCAAGTGAGGTTTGACAATTTAAAAGAACAGTATAACAAGGATAATATCCTGAAAATAAACGGAGGCGTCTCGACAAACGCCGTATTTTACAGCGGCGACAATGCAAGGCTCAATCCCTTCACATGGATATTGTCGGGCAATGTAAATCTGAGTTTTTTCAGTCAGCTGAATTTGCCTTTCTCTTTTAATTTAAATAATTTAGGGGGGAATTATACATATCCCACAATGCCGAATCGCCTCAGTCTTCATCCAGCGTATAAATGGGTCGCGGGACATATCGGCGACGTGAGCATGTCGTTTTCTCCTTATACCTTGAATGGTCACCAGTTTACAGGCGCCGGCGCAGATTTGACGCCCGAAAATCTGCCGGTGAAAATTTCGGTAATGTACGGACGTTTGCTCAAAGCGACCGAATACAATCCCGAAGAGCGGCTGAGCGTACCGTCATACAAGCGCGTGGGTTACGGAGCAAAAGCCTTGTACGACAAAAACAATATCTCATTCGGAATGACTTTTTTCAGTGCATGCGACAACAAAAATTCCTTGAAAATCATACCGGACAGTCTGAACATAACGCCGCACAAAAATATCGCCATGAGTTGGGAAACAGGAATAAAACTGATAAAAAACCTTACTTTTTCAGCCGAATATGGAATCAGTTTACTGACCCGCGACATGAGAATAGATTCAAATCCCCGTCCTGAAATTCTTGCAGTAACCGACGCATTGTCTTCGACATACCATGCTTTGCGTGCAAGTTTGAATTATCAATTAGGTAAAAATACTTTAGGTTTTGGATACGAACGTGTTGATCCTGATTATCAAAGCTTGGGAGCCTATTATTTTACCAACGACCTGGAAAATTTCACACTGAATTATGCCCGTCCCTTTTTCAACGATAAACTGGTTCTCGCCGCAAATGCAGGATTGCAACACGATAACTTAAACAATAACAAATCGGCAAATACTCAACAATTAGTAGGCGCCGTTAATTTGAATTACAATCCCAATGAACAATTGAACGCTTCGGCGTCGTATTCAAACTTTCAAACCTATACAAATATCAAGTCGCAATTCGATTATATTAACGAAATAACGGATTATGACAATCTCGACACCTTGGATTTTACTCAATTATCGCAAAATGCCAGTCTGAGCGTAAACTGGACATTCAACAAAAACGAATCGAAAAAACATAATCTCAATTTCAATCTGAACTATCAGGAAGCTGCAGACAAACACGGCGAAATCATTGGAACAGGCGCAGCGTCCAGATTTTACAATTTCGCAACAAATTACGGATTGTATTTCGTCCCCAATAATCTGCAACTCAACACCTCAATAAATCTCACATACAATACTGTCGGTTTCGACAATATGTTGACTTACGGTCCGAGCGTGGGCGCTTCAACAAAATTATTCGACAAAAAATTGACGACAGGTTTATCCTTAGCCTGCAACATCAGTATGGATACCAGAAAATGGCAAAACAGCATTTTCAACCTCAGATGGAATGCTACTTATGTGATTCTCAAAAAACATAATCTAAGTCTTGTCATGATAAACCAAAACAAAAACATGAGAAACCGCAAAGCAATGAACGACTTAACTTCAACATTCTCGTATATGTACAATTTCTGAACGAATGTGTGGATTTGAAATATTTTTGTTTGATACTAACGAACATATCCCTTTTTTCTTGGATTAAAGAATTAGTCAATCTATTAGACGAAATAGAGTTTTCGGACAGACTCTACATGATAAAAGTTACTCATACTCAAAATACAATATCACAGGATTATCGTCATCTTTCAGATTCAGCAGTTTTTCCCTGTCCGGTAAATCTTTTTTAATCACTTCATCAAGATTTTCGATGAGAGAAAGATGTTCGATCGAATATACTCCCTTTTCATCCGCACAGCACAGTCGCCATATACCAAACCGTTCATCTTCGAAAATCATGTCATTGCTGAGAAATTCGGCAATCCTGACATTTTTATTTCCGTTTCTGTTATCGCATAATACGCGCCATTGTCCATAGAAACCCAAAGTAAACAGAATAATATCTTTACCTTCAATAATATCGGAGATGCCACAAATTTTGTTATCAATAATGTAACCTGTTTTCATTACATCATCATTTGCTTTTTTTACATCATTTTTAGACGGCCATTTACTGCTTTTGACTGCAAGAAATGGATTGACGCCTTCCTTTTCAATAGAAAATACCGTATCCATAAAAATCTGCACATATTTTGGCGAATTTGGACTGTTTCTGGAAAAGAAAAAATTATTGCGAAACATCGTTCCCATCCATCCCTTATTACAGTCAGCCGGAAGCCATGAATCTTTATATTTCCCGCTCAGGACGTCTATTTCACGTAACAGATAATTTTCATTCGATTCCGACTTCAGGTTGACGTCTGCATACAGTCGTCCGTTACTGTACTGTATATAGCTATTGTATATTCTTTCGGAAAGATTTATCCGTTTTATATATTTACCGGTATCAATACTGTAAACCAGAATGCAGTTCATGTCATTGTCCATCAAATAGATTTCATGATTTATTTCATCAATGGTAAAATCGCTTATATCAACATATTCTCCCGGTCCCTGTCCTGCGCGACCGATTTTACGTATAAATTTCCCATCCATATCGAAAACGAACACGCTGTTTACATGATCATTGTCAAATACAAATATCTTCCCGTCAAATACCTGAACTTCGTTTATATACCCGATCAGTGATTCATCAACTGTTTCCAATGGAATAGCTCTTACTTTTTTAAACAGAGACGACATGTAAATCCGTTTTTCTTTGGGAATATTGTCAAAATCGACAGTATATACACTGTCATTTTCGATTATCTCTTTCTTCTTGCCTGAATTGCAGGAAACCGTTATTATCAGCACTAATATGAACAGCCGGAGTGTTTTATTCATTGCATTATACATGATATTATTTTTTATTTACATTAACACATTTTCCGTTTTCGATGCAAAAATATTTGTCAATACACGAAGGAAATTCTTCCGGCTGGTGGGATACAAAAATCAAAGTCCGGTTATGGCAGTATTCGTCCAGTAAATATTTTGCCGAATCAACCGAAACACAGTCCATTCCCTGAAAAGGCTCGTCAAGCGCCAGCACAGGCGGGTTTTTAATTAATGCACGGATTAGCAGTACGATATTCTGCTGTCCGGTAGAAACGTGCTGAAACAAATCCCTGCATATTTTCGCTATTGAAAAATAGTCGAACAGATTATCGGCAAGTTCTTCGATTTCATCCGTAACTCTTATTTTTCTGTACGGATTTTCGGACAGCGCGCTTAAAGCGATTTCCCTGCATGTTTTATTGCGATTGAAATACAGATGCATTTCGGGCGAAACAAAGCCGATCTTATCCTTTATATCCCAGATACTTTCGCCTGTTCCGCGCTTACGGTCGAACAAAATAATGCTGTTGGAGTACGCCTGTGGATTATCCGCAAATATAAGGCTCAGAAGCATGGTTTTTCCTGCTCCGTTCGGTCCCGTTAAAGCCCATTTATCGCCATGATTTATTGTCCATTTCACCTGGTTTACAACCGGTTTATTGCTGTAAACGATATTGACGCCATCCAGCCTGACTGCAGTTTCGAATGTCTTTTCCGGGGCGGGCGGCAATACGGGCAAGCCGGCTTGCCGATGACAGCGTACAGGGATATAATCCTTTCTGTTTGAAGTCCTTTTGATGGAAAAATTTTCTATCTCCATGACATTGCTGATCGAATCGGGAATATGCCTGTCGTCCGCAACGATGACTACATTCGTCCCGAGCGAGGTAATTTCCCTGACAGTGTGAGTGATATAGTCCCGAGCCTGCCTGTCAAGTCCGGTATACAGGTTGTCGAGCAGAAGCAGTCGCGGCTTTTTCATCAGCGCCTTAACAATCAGCATTTTCTTGAACTGACCGTTGGAGAGCTTGATGATTTCCGTGTCAAGCAGATGAGCGACGCCCAGAGCCTGCAATTCGGGAAAACCGTTGGCGTCATTCAGTTTCAGGAAATTGCGGACGGTAACGACATTGTCCGTTTCGCTGGCATTGTAACGCTGCTGATAGTAAAAGTCGCCGTAATTCAGCGACGGATCGTTGAAATAGACCGAAGCGACATGTCCGGATGGATTCCCCGCAAAGCACGGGGGATTCCCCGCAGAGTATGGGGGATTCCCCGCAGAGCACGGGGGATTCCCCACAAAGTACGGGGGATTCCCCGCAAAGTATGGGGGATTCCCCGCGTCAGCGCCGGTGAAATTACAGATTACTTCTCCCTTTGTTTTCAGGACTCTGCCCTCCAGAATTTCCAGGAATGTTGTTTTTCCCGAACCGCTGTCGCCTACTATCATCCAGTTTTCTCCGGCTTGCATTTCCCAGTCGGTATCCTGAAAAACAGTGTATTGAAACTTCCTGAAAGTCGCGTTCTTTATTTTTAACAGATATGACATGCTTATTACGGTATTTCAAGTGTCAGACAGTCGTATGCAAGTTTGACATTACCGGGCAGTTCTTTTGCCACCTCTTCGTGCAGTCCCATCTGGTGCGAAATATGTGTCAGGTATGTCTGTCCGGCTTCGGATGCGCGCGAAATTTCCAGCGCCTGAGACAGGCTGAAATGTGAAAGATGCTTCTCCCTGCGAAGCGCGTTAAGTACCAAAACCTTGCATCCGTATATTTTCCTCATTTCGGCAGGGTCTATCCTGTTTGCATCCGTGATATAGACCAGGTCTGCAACGCGAAAACCCAAGACCGGCAGTTTGTGATGCAAAACCCGCACGGGAACAATCTCAATATCCCCGACCATGAATGGCGCATCACCGTCTATTGCATTGAGATTCATTTCCGGAACTCCGGGATAGGGATTGTCGGCAAAGGCATACGGATATTCGCATCGAATAGAGCGCAATACCCGTTTTTCCGCGTATATTTCGACAGGCTTTCCGCTGATATAGTTCAAAGCTCTCACATCGTCCAGTCCTCCGGTATGATCCTTATGCTCGTGCGTCAATAATATTGCATCCAGGCTCGAAATGCCGGCTCTCAGCAGCTGCTGTCTGAAGTCGGGACCGGCGTCAACGAGTATTTTTTTCCCGCATATTTCTATCAGCGCCGAAGTTCTCAAACGTTTGTCTTTTGAATCATTCGACATGCAAGCCCCGCATTTACAGCCGATAACTGGTACGCCCTGCGAGGTTCCGGTGCCAAAAAATGTTATTTTCATTTACCCGGCAAAGGTAAAATAAAATTTGATAAGACATTTTGAAACGAAGATGAGAAATAAATAATATGTAAATGTTATTTATTTCGTTTATCAGACAGTAAATTTGCCAGCATATTGGCATTCAACGTTCCAATATTACCCATATAGGGAAGGGAAATTAATAACATATAACAATGTGAACTTTCTGGATTGCTTCGTTCCTCGCAATGACGGATAAGCAATAGGCGTAATGTCAGACGGTTATCCGTCATTGCGAATACCCGTTTTGTACCGCAACCAAGAGCGAAATGACGCTTAATCAGGACATAACAAAGGGTGCATTTCAAAATGTCATTTTTTTTGTGTCGCATGATTTTTGTGCATTTTGGCAGCCCGAAGGGCCTGATTTTCATAACCGCAGGTCGCGACCTGCGGTAAATAATCAATCCCGGTCACTACCTGCAAGGTAGGACTTAAAGCACAATCAAAAATCCTACCTTTGACTGCGTCGAACTTACGTTTCAGGTAGTTTATACTTGTGCTTTTCTTCCGCAGGTCGCGACCCATAGCCGTCAGGATAAGGGAGCAAACAGCCGTCAGGATAAGGGAGCAAACAGGCTATAAATCAATCATTATTTATTTTTCGGACTTTTAATTTATTTGGAATTTTCACATTATTATAGCGTATCCCTATAGAGGTGACCTTTAATTTTCGCTTTCGAGTACCTGTAGAACCTGTAGACTTTTCGTCTGTATTTGGATTTTTTGTAGACACTCATCAAAACAGGCAACAGTAAAATTTGTAGAATCCCGATAAAATTCATTGGAGCAATTACAGATTTCAGGATACATTTATCAATAAAGCCGGAGTATTTTTCTACAGTCTTTTCTCTCTGTAAAGTTTGTAAGAATATTATTATTAGCAATTTATATATGGTACAGTTATTTTT
>JAISDR010000031.1 GCA_031264645.1 Prevotellaceae bacterium
TAAATAAATATGTGCTATCTTTGCCGCCTGAAATTAAGAATCAAAATATTATGACAAGGCGGGAAGGTGAAATATTATTGCAAAAAACTTTTAGGTTGCCTGCGTTTTACGATGAGCAATGGCAAACTGTTGAGAAAGTTCTCAATGGCGAAAGGATTTTGCTGATTGAAAAAACGGGCTTTGGCAAATCGCTTTGCTTTCAGTTTCCGGCGACTGTCTTCAAGGGGACGACAGTAATTTTTTCTCCCCTGATTGCACTGATGCGCGATCAGGTAAGTAAACTGCAATCGCTTGGAATAAACGCAAAATGCATCAACAGCGAGCAGTCTCATGAAGAAAATTCTCAAATCATCAATGAGGCGAAACAGGGAAAAATAAAGATTCTTTACATCGCTCCGGAACGGCAGGAAAACAGTGAATGGGCTGAAGCGACCCGGCAAATGGACTTGTCGATGGTCGTTGTTGACGAAGCGCACTGCATCTCTGTCTGGGGGCACGATTTCCGTCCGGCTTTCAAGCGTATCATAAATCTTGTGAGATTGTTGCCGAAAGGACTGCCTGTGCTGGCAACGACCGCAACGGCTACAAAACGGGTTGAACAGGACATTATCAGCCAGATTGGAAACGGGATTTCCGTTATTCGCGGAAACCTGATGCGCGATAATTTCAAGCTCTTTGTCATAAAAGTTAATTCGGAAGACGAAAAAATGATCTGGCTGGGTAAAAATGTGGAGAAATTACCGGGTTCCGGCGTTCTGTACACAGGCACTCGCGTGGATACCGAAACTTACTCAAAATGGTTTGACTGTCTGAACATTTCCTCAACGGCATACAACGCGGGACTTGATGCGGATTCACGTATTGCCGTTGAAAGCGGTTTAATGCAGAATAAATGGAAATGCATTATTTCGACAAACGCACTTGGAATGGGCATTGACAAGCCTGATATCCGTTTCGTTATTCACACTCAAATTCCGCAGTCGCCCATTCATTACTATCAGGAAATCGGACGTGCCGGCAGGGACGGGAAACCTTCGTATATCATCCTGTTTTACAATCCTGATGAAGATAAAAAACTTCCCGAAGCCTTTATCGAAGGCGGCAGACCTTCAATAAAAAAATATCAGAAAGTAATTGATCTTATAAAAACGGGACTGTTTGGAGAGAGGCAGATAATAATGCAAACCAATCTGAAACAGAATCAATTCAGAGTTATCAAGGCAGACCTTGTCGAACAGGGCATTATTCGGGAAGCAACTTACGGAACGGGTAAGAAATATGAATTTATCCCCGGCTCCCGGGAGCTAAACGCCAAAACATTCGAGGAATTAAGAAACGCTAAATTGAAAGACCTCGAGAAAATGATTGAATATGTGGAAACGGGGGGTTCAAGAATGAAGTTTCTGTGCGATTATTTGGGCGACGGCTTAAGCCATAACTTTACAAACTGCGATAATACCGGCGAAAAGAAAATCCGGCTTATTGTAACGCCCGAATGGACTGAGCGCCTGCAGGATTTCAGGGAAAATTATTTCCCGGAACTGGAAGTAGAATCCCGCGGTTCGAATATTGTGAATGGCATTGCCGCTTCATATTATGGAGTATCAAATGTAGGAGATGCAATCCACAGGTCGAAATATGAAAACGGCGGCGATTTCCCCGATTTCCTTTTGAGACTGACATTAAAGGCATTCCGTAAAAAGTTCGGAAATGAGCCGTTTGACCTGATTCTTTATGTTCCGCCTACAAAATCAGGAGATTTGGTAAAAAACTTTGTCGAAAAACTGTCGAGCGTTCTGAAAATTCCGGTTTCTCACGGTTTACAGAAAATACGGGAGACAAAAGAACAAAAGATATTTGAAAGCAGTTATCTCAAACGTGAAAATGTCAGCAATGCTTTTTCCTACATCAATCCGGACGAAATAGCCGGAAAGAAGCTTATTTTGTTCGACGACATTTGCGACAGCTGTGCAACGATTAAAGAGATCGGGAAATTTTTAACGGATTCGGGCGCGGCAAAAATAGCGCCGGTAGTAATAGCAAAAACGGTAGGAGGCGATTTGGTATGAACACAGAAACAGCATATTGGATGGCGCTGGCACACGAATTGCCCGCCTGGAGTTTTTCCGACAGGGATGGCTGGAAAAACGAGGATAAAATGAATCTTGTCATTCAGTTTTATCATGACAGGAAAATGTCAATCGAAGATTTCTTTGGATTGCCCGAAGAATGTTTGAAAGATGATTTTCAGTTGAACGACAGACAGGTAAATGATTTGCAGAAAGTGAAATCTTCACTCGCAAACTATGCTTTTATGGCGGAAAATCTGCAGAACAGCGGCATTGAAGTTATTCCTGTCGTATCTTCCGAATATTCGAAAACCTTAAAGGAAAACCTGAAAAAGTCAGCGCCGCCTGTCCTGTATATCAAAGGCAACAAACAGATTATGCATGAAAAATCTCTTGCCATTGTCGGTTCAAGGGACGCTGCCGAAGTCGCGTTGAATTTTGCCGACAATATGGCAAAACGGGCAGGCAGGGAATGGAAAGTCGTTGTCAGCGGCTTTGCTAAGGGAGTTGACAAACAGGCGCTGGATTCCGCCGTTGCCTCCAGGGGACAGAGTATAATTGTGCTGCCTCAGGGAATAATGACGTTTGAATCGGGATTTAAAACGTATTACAGGCAAATTATTGACGGCGATGTTTTGGTCTTGAGTACTTTCCACCCGAAGGCAGGATGGGGAAAAGACCTGGCAATGGCTCGAAATCCAATTATTTACGGACTTGCCAGGGAAATTTATGTGGCGGAATCAAAACCTTCGAAAAACCGCCAGGGAAAAGAAACTAAAGGCGGAACTTATGCCGGCGTGATGGACGGATTGAAGAAGGGACGGATTATTTATGTCCGGAAACCTGACGCCTCCGAAAAAAACGACAATGACTTTTTGATTCAAAACGGCGCTGTTGCAGTGGATTTCAACGGTAATAAATTAAATGATTATGAGGTAAGAAAGGCGACTTTGCCTGTTACTGTTACTGAATCAAAGGAATCGTTTGCAGATAATATCAAAGCTGTTTTACTGAAAGGACCCTTGTCTGCCGCTGATATTCTTAAAAAAATGAATTTGGACTGGAAATCGGATAAGTTAACCAAAGAGCTGAAAAAGCTGGATTTTGTTGAAGTTAAAAAAGCCGGTAATAAAAATCATTTCTCCCTGAAAGGAAATAATAATTCACCAGATTTATTCGGGTTTTAAAATGAAAGCCCCGTTTATAGTTGAACGTGATGAGTTTCATAATTCGATTGAAACAGTCATTGCGCCTGGTTTATTAGAAAATTAATGTTGAAGGGCTTGTTCGATATCTGCGATCAAGTTTTCGGCATTTTCCAAGCCTGCCGACAGTCTGAAGATTCCTTCTCCTGCGAAGTTAAATTTCGGCAAAGCTAACGAAATTTGTCGGCATGGTAGTATAAAAACAAACAGGGAAGCCTAAACTTCCCTATTTGTTTACAGGCGTCCTGCTGACGCCAGCATTAATCATTAATCATTGCCACAGTCCACTTGTCGTTACTTTGAGGATATTACAGTTCTCAAATGCAAGCCTGTCCGGGAACTGCACGCTTAGTCCCTGCGGTTTCATCGACCATGTGACGGGAGCGTCGCCGGCGAGGAGCGACACGTTTCGCACCTTTCCGCGGAAAAGTTTCCTGTCTGCCAGAGCGCCGATATTTATCTCCCTGCCTGCCGGATTGCCGAAGACATGAACATAAAGCGTCTTTCTATCCTTGTTGCATGTGAAACGTATTACGTTATAGTCCCATGGAGTAGAATCTACGCGGCGTTCGCGGAATGTCCCGCCTTCGGCAGCGCCGTTTTCCCCGTATATTTTCCACGGTTCGGTAGCGTAGATCGCTTCGCCGTTTGCGTGCAGCCATTTTCCGAACGCCTCCATGATGACCGCCTGATTTTCGGGAATCGTGCCGTCGTGGTTGATTGCAATATTGAGCAGCATTGCGCCTCTCTTGCTTATGATATCGACCAGAAGTTCCGTCAAAGTTCTTTCGTTGTGGAGCAGTTCGGCGTTTTCTTCCGTTTTCAGGAACCAGTCCTTATGGAGAGAAGTATCCGTCTGCCAGTATTCGTCGAGCAATTTGCCGGCGATACCCATTTCGAAATCGAGGAGCGTACCCGGCTGTTCGCTTTTGACAGTGATGATGGACTGTATCGAACCGTGTTCCTTCAGACTGTTTTTATACAGCTGGATACAGGCGTCCATCATAGGTTCTGCAATCTTGTTATCGTCGAAATAGAGCATGTCGGGGCGATAGTTGTTTACCAGATCAAGATGACGCTGACGCAGTTCGGATTCGAAAGCGGGATAGTTGGTCGCATACAGCTGCTGCGGATCCAGACCTTCCCACCATTTGCCGGCGCCGTCGGCTTTTGTCAGATTGCCGTCGTAAGGCGCATCCATTCGGAATCCGCTCAGATCAGAGCCGAAAGCGGAGGCGAAAAACGACTGTGCCCTGGCTGTATGCGCCGTAGCTACCCATGGCAGATGATTGCGGCGGGCGGCTTCGGCAAACTCGCCGAGGATGTCGCGTTTCGGTCCCACATTGACAGCATTCCATTTGTGGACGGAACTGTTGAACAGATCGTAGTTGTCGTGGTGATTGGCAATGGTCGCCACATATCGCGCGCCCCATTTCATGAACAGCTGAATGATTTGTTCAGCATCGAAATTCTCGGCTTTCCAGAGATTGCAGATATCCTTGTAACCAAATTCCGATTGATGACCGAACGTCAGGCGGTGATAGGGCCAGGCATTCTTGCCGAAGGAGTTACCGCTTTTTTCGGGCTGGAGATACATGTGGCTGGCGTACCATCCGGCGCCTTTTGTCGGAATACTTTGCGGTCCCCAGTGCAGCCACAGTCCGAACTTTACGTCTTTGAACCATTGCGGACACTTAAACTTGCTGAAGATATCGCTGTCCTCAGACATTGCGTACCCCTGTTTTGCCCATAAATACTGCGGGCTAACGATAGACGCCGCTGCAAGAGCTGTTCCTGTTTTCAGGAAGCTGCGGCGCGAAAAATTCTGTTGTTTTGTATTCATATTTTATATTTATATTATTATTCATTTATTCTTCTTCCCACCAGCGTTCTTTTTCCTGTTTTATCATATCTTCGAGATACAGTATCTGATCTGCGCGGTTGCGTTTGCCTCCCGGCGCTTCCAGCATTTTCCCTCCGTTATAGTGTGGAGAGATATTGCAGTTCAGGTCGAGACTGGCGGCAAGCATCCCGATACCGTCCACGTCGAAAGTCCGTACATCCTTAAAAGTATTGCCGCCTGTTCCCACCGAGCTGTCTCCGTCCGGATTCTGGACGTCGCGTCCCGCCGTATCGAAAATGCCGTAGCTTTTCCCCAGAACGCTGATCACGAAACGCACGCCGTTGTCGGAAGCGCGGGCGGGAATGATGCTCCGGTAATATCCTGCCACGGGAAACAGTATGACTTCCGCTCCTTTCAGCGCCAGCAGTTCGGTAACGTCGGTAAACCAGCTGTCATAGCAAATCATAAGCCCTACCTTCCCGAAATCGGTCTTGAAGATATCGGTTTTCGTTCCGGGCGCCACGCCTTTCTCGTTCACTTCGGGACTGTACGGGTGTATCTTGTCGTACACGCCGACGAGGATTCCCTGCCGGTCGTAGAGTACGCCGCGGTTGTATTTCCGTCCGTCCGTTTTGTCCGTCGCCAGTATCGAAGCGGCTACATACATCCTGTGTTTTGCCGCCAGTCCGGACAGCATTTCCATCAGCGTGTCGCCCAGCGAGGCGTCGCCGCTTTTCTGGGCAACATGTTCGGGATAAAGCAGCAGGTCGACGCTGTCGCGGGCAGCCTGTTCAGCGACTGCCGCTATCTGTCCCATATTCAGATTGCCCTGAGTGCATGCGAATCGTGCCCATCGCGGTTTCACGGGTTCGGCAGGAGTCAGGGACAGTGAACGCAGTTTGACTTCGCCGCGGGCATTGAAACGGTAATAGATTCTCAGCTCGACGTCGCGCGATTCCCCGCCCCTGACTTCGATAGCGCCGCGTCCTTCCACCAGACCATTGTCGAGACGGTAGAACTTGAATATCCCGTCATGACTGCTTGCCAGGCACTGAAACAGCAGGTTGCGCTGTGGATTGACGTCTCCGGAGATGGAAAAGAGCGCTTTGTAAGCGTATGTCCCGGGTTTGAGCCGCGTCCGGGTCGAGAGGTAAGCCACCGCCACCGAATCGCCGTTACCGGCAAGCAGGAGGTATGCGCCTTCGCCGTCTTTCTGCAACTCGAACCGCGGGGAATTGTCCTGACTGAATGTTGTCAGCGACCAGCTTTCGGGTATTGCGCCGGTTTCGCCCTTTGTGAAATCGGACTGCCACGAAGCATTTTGCGCTCCGCCAAAAGTCGCGATACACAAAAGAAAGAACATGTTCAGAAACTTTTTCATACTTGCTGATTTTTGAAGATTATCTTCCTTATGAACTAAAATGTAATTTTAAACACCCATGCGTACTCGTTTTTACGCTTGCCGTAAAGGGAATCGGGGATGTTTATCACCAGTTTGGTATAGTCGTGACCGGGATGCTGCGCCCATTCGAGCTGCGTTTCTTCTGCGCCGATCATTGTGACGGTCGATTTTCCCCTGTTCAGATAGAGCGAGTTGATTTCGAGTTTGTCTTTCGGGAATGCAGTGCAGATGGCGTAGATTGTTTTGCCGTCCTTGCTGCGGGTGAAACGTATTTCGCTTTGCTGTTTTTCGTCCTTTTTGTCGTCGGACACGGCAGCTCCGCCGAGCGTTCCGTCGTTTTGCACGATTGTTCCGGAGGTTAAATCCTGCACGGGCGTAAGCCATGGACGGGTATCGTAGATTGCCTCGCCGTTGATTTTAAGCCAAGTCCCGATTTCGCGCAGACGGCGTTCCTGTACTTCGGGAAGCCCGCCCTTGCCGTCGAGATTGACTATCAGCAGCAGGTTGCCGTTTTCGCTGACGGTGCGTATAAACATGTGTACAAAATCCTTTACGCTCAATACATTTTCCTCGGTATCTTCGCGGTTGTAGCCGAATGACTGGCTGATTCCGCGGTTTTCCTCCCATGGATGCATCATTTCGTAGCCTTTCGGCAAACGGTGATATTCGCTGCAGAAGAAATCGCCGATTTTGAAGCGCGTACGTCCGTTACGGTCGTTGAGGGCGACTTCCTTGCGTCCGGAAGCGCGGTTGTAGAAATAGGATATGATGTCGGGCGAATGATATTCTTCGGCATACATTTCCCAGTCGCCGTCGAACCAGAGAATGTCGGGGTCATAGAGCTTGATAAACTCCTTAGCCTGCGGTACGATGTAGTCGCCGAAAAAGTCTTCGACAGGATGTTTTCCCGTGAGGTGGATCTTCATTTTCGACGCGTCCCAGGGAGTATATTTGTATGCGCCCCACTCGCGGATTTGCTTTACTCCGTCCTTGATTACGGGGTAGTACCATTCGTCGAGCGAGAAGTAGAATCCGAATTTCAGTCCGTTCTTATAGCAGGCGTCCACCAGCGGGCGAACCAAATCTTTTTTCGGTCCCATGTCCATGGCGTCGCGCTCGGTGTAGCTGCTGGGCCAGAGGCAAAAGCCGTCGTGATGCTTGCAGAACGGGATGACATATTTCATGCCGGCGTCTTTCGCAAGTTCAATCAGCCATTCGGGATTGTAGTTCTCCGCCGTAAACAGCGGGATGAAATCGTCGGGCATAAAGTCCTTTCCCCAGGTTTTTTCGTGATATTCCTTCACCGCTCCGCCGAGCATGTTCTTCATGTACCAGTCGGGATACATTGCTCCGTTTTTTTTCGGATTGTCCCATCCCGCCACGGAATACAGTCCCCAGTCGATGAACATTCCGAATTTGGCGTCGCGAAACCACTCGGGACATTCGTGCTGCCGTATGGACGCAAGATCGGGAGTATAGGGACCGTAAAGCGCTTCCTGTCCGAGCGTCATCACTTTCATGCTTGCCGGCTGTTTTTCTTTCTGTTTTCCCTTCTGAGAATATCCGGCGCTGCTAATCAATATCGCCAAGCTTATCATTACGAGGTTTAAAATTATTTTTTTCATTGTAAAACTTTTTATATTGTTTTAGTATTAATTTCCGTTATCTGTAATTTACCTGTTTATGTATCTTTTGTTTTTAATTATTTAAAATCTATTGCGTTTTCACCGTGCAAAAGTAAGTCTTTTTTTTTATTTTCCTAATTTGTATAAGGAACTTTTGCCAGTTTCGGTTTGGGCGCCGCCGCATCGTACACCGGAGGCTACTGAGGTTGTTTTGTTATTCAAATTAGGTGGAAATGAGGTTTTTGAGCGACTATAAGATGCTGTTTTGTCAAAAAAACGGTTATTTATAATGACGCATAACAAAGGGCGAACACACAGGTTCGCCCCTACGATGGACTGGAACCGGCATCTGCGTTGTGATATTATTGATATTATTGACAACGGTAATCACGGCA
>JAISDR010000083.1 GCA_031264645.1 Prevotellaceae bacterium
ACGGCAACGACATGTAGGGGCGAACCTGTGTGTTCGCCCTTTCGCTTGTAGTTGCGGTACGAAACGAACACTCGCAATAACGACTATACGGCTATTTTTCGGGCAACATAGTATTTTTCGGTTAGACATTATCAAAGAAAAAAACCCGTATTTTTCAGAAAATACGGGTTTGAAGAAAATTCAAAATTCATTCAATTAACATCCTCGTTTTGGGGCTGTTCGGGAACAGCTTCTTCTGCTGTTGCAACCGTTTGTTCGGGAGCAGCATCTTCGACTACTTCTTCAGGAACAGCAACCTCTTCGACTACCGCCTGTTCAGGAGCAACCTCTTCTACCTCCACCTGTTCAACGACAGCCTCTTCGACTACCGGAGCAGCATCTTCGACGGCTTCCGGATAGATAACCGTTTCTTCCGTCTGTTTCGGAGCGGAAGGAGCATCCGAAGATTTTCTACGGCTGCGGCGTGTCGTTTTCTTCACTTCTTTTTTGCCTGTTGCAGCCAGCGCTGATTCGTTAAAGTCGACCAGTTCTATGATTGCCATTTCGGCGGCGTCGCCTTTGCGGAATCCTGTTTTCAGCACACGGGTATATCCACCCGGGCGGTCGCCCACCTTCGAAGCCACGGTACCGAACAATTCCTTGACTGCCTCCTTATCCTTCAGATAGCTGAAAGCCAGGCGGCGTGCGGGAGTTGAAGAGTTCACCTTAATCGTTTTTTCTATTTTTTCGACGCTACCGTCCTTTCTTGTAACCTCGACCGTTCTGACTATTGGAACGATAGTAGCATTATTTGCCGCTTTCGATCTGGTAATCAGAGGTTCGACATACACCCTCAAAGCCTTGGCTTTGGCGACGGTTGTAGTAATCCGCTTATGTTTAATCAGGGATGAAGCCATATTTGCGAGCAAAGCCTTACGGTGTCCGGCGGTACGTCCCAAGTGATTAAATTTCTTATTGTGTCTCATTATTTCTTTTCCTTTTTCTCAAATTTATACTTTGTAACATCCATTCCGAAAGAGAGATTATGCTTTTCTAAAAGTTCATCCAGTTCGGTTAACGACTTTTTGCCGAAATTGCGGAATTTCATCAGCTCGATTCTGTCAAGTCTCACCAAATCGGCAAGAATCTCAAGATTCGAAGTTTTCAGGCAATTCAATGCCCTGACAGACAAATCCATGTCGCTCAGTTTTGTACTCAGCAACTGTCGCATTTGAGCGGTATCATCGTCAAACTCATTCGTATATCCTTCATTTTTAACCTTTACCTCGAGTTCTTCCGTAATTTTACGTTCATCGGTAAAGAGCATAAAATGATGAATCAGGATATTGGCAGCCTCTTTTAGAGCATCCTTGGGCGAAATGGAACCATCCGTAGTGATTTCCATGAGCAGTTTCTCGTAGTCTGTTTTCTGTTCCACGCGCCAGTTTTCGACAGACCATTTGACATTCTTAATCGGAGTATGAATAGAATCGATGGGAATGACCCCGAATTCTGCTTCTTCCGGACGGTTTTCTTCGGCGGGAACATATCCCCTGCCCTTTTTGACAGTTAAATCGAACTGCAGCTTAACCGTCGGTTCCATGCGGCAGATTAACTGATCCGGATTAAGAACCTCGAACGAATTAAGGAAATTGCTTAACAGTCCCGCCCTCAATTCGCTTTGAGCCGTAATCACCACATTAATTTTTTCGCTGTCGACGCCTTCGATAGTTCTCTTAAACCTGATTTTCTTCAGGTTCAGGATAAATTCGACAACGTTTTCAATCACTCCGGGAATTGTTGTAAATTCGTGATCAACTCCTGTGATTTTTATACAGCTTATAGCGTAACCCTCAAGAGATGAAATTAAAATACGACGGAGGGAATTTCCGATAGTAATACCGTATCCCGGCTCCAAAGGTCGGAATTCGAACTTGCTGAACGCATTATCCGCGCTAAGCATAATAACCTGTTCAGGTTTTTGAAATGCTAATATTGCCATAATATTCTTTTTGACTACGATTTAGAATAAAGCTCTACAATCAACTGTTCATTAATTATTTCCGGAATCTCTGTACGATCCGGACGGTTCAAAAACTTCGCCGACATTTCCGCGCTGTCCCATTCCAGCCACGAAAAGCGGCTTTTCTGGATTGAGCCTAAGGAATTTTTTATTACCTCAAGGGATTTGGAGCGTTCGCGAACGCCCAGCACGCTGCCGGGAGTCAGCAAAAGCGAAGGAATGTTGCACACGTGCCCGTTCACCATAATGTGACAGTGCGAAACCAGCTGTCGAGCTGCGGCGCGCGTGGGAGCGATTCCCAGGCGGTAGACTGTGTTATCCAGCCTGCTTTCGAGCAGCATGATAAGGTTTTCGCCCTTGCGTCCCTTCATGTGCGACGCCTTGTCGTACAGGTTGCGGAACTGGCGTTCGAGCAGACCGTAAGTATATCTGACTTTCTGCTTTTCCTGCAGCTGTTTTCCATATTCGGAAACTTTAGATCTCCGTTTCCTCATCGGTCCATGCTGTCCCGGAGGATAATTTTTCCGTTCAAAATTCTTATCCAGACCGAATATCGGTTCTCCGAATTTCCGGGCAATCTTTGTCTTTGGTCCTGTATATCTTGCCATTTTATTATTTACTATTAAAAAATTAAAAACTGTTGAAACCTTTCTATCATTTTATACATGCGATTATACACGACGACGACCCGGAGGACGGCAACCGTTATGGGGAATAGGAGTAACATCCACAATTTCCGTTACTTCAATACCTGTAGTATTAATCATGCGGATAGCAGCCTCTCTTCCGGCGCCGGGACCTTTTACAAAGACCTTCACCCTGCGCAATCCAAGATCGTACGCTGTTTTCGCACATTCGGCGGCGGCAGTCTGCGCGGCGTAGGGAGTATTTTTCTTGGAACCCCTGAACCCTTTCTTGCCTGCCGAAGACCAACTGATTACCTGACCTTCGTTGTTGGTAATCGAAATAATAATATTGTTAAAAGTAGAATGGACATGAGCCTGCCCCGATACTTCCACCTTAACGATTCTTTTTTTCTGAACTGTTCTTTTAGCCATCCTTACTTACTATTTAGTTGCTTTCTTTTTGTTGGCAACGGTTTTACGTTTCCCTTTCCGGGTACGCGCGTTGTTTTTCGTACTCTGTCCGCGCACCGGCAAACCCAGGCGGTGACGGATACCTCTGTAGCAGCCTATATCCATCAAGCGCTTTATGTTCAACTGAATCGACGAACGAAGTTCGCCTTCAATCTTGTAGTTCTGTCCGATAATGTTTCGAATATTTGTCACCTGCTCATCGTTCCAGTCCTTGACTTTGACGTCATAGCTTATCGACGCCTCTTCAAGAATTTTACGTGCGGTTGACCGTCCTATACCAAATATATAGGTGAGGCCTATTTCGCCCCGTTTATTTTTCGGTAAATCAACTCCTGCAATACGTGCCATATTGTTTTTAAAAAAGTTATAAATTTAACAAATTAACCTTGACGCATTTTAAATTTAGGATTCTTTTTACAAATAACGTATAAACGACCTTTGCGTTTAACTATTTTGCAGTCCTCTGTGCGCCTTTTTATTGATGCTCTTACTTTCATCGCTTTAATTTTAAATTACTTAAACAAGTCTTTTGTTTAGTTTTTATTTATACCTGAATGAAATTCTTCCCTTGGACAAATCATACGGAGACATTTCCACTTTCACTCTGTCTCCCGGCAGGATTTTGATGTAATGCATCCTCATCTTTCCGGAAATGTGAGCTATTATGAGATGACCGTTGTCAAGTTCGACGCGAAACATCGCGTTCGATAACGATTCTACAATCGTGCCGTCCTGTTCTATAGCGGCTTGTTTTGCCATGTAAATCTACTTTTTTTAATTTCTGTTATTCAATACTTCTTCAACAAATTTAAAAGTTGACAATACATCAGCCTTATTTCTACCAACAGCTACCGTCAACTCATAGTGGGCAGATAAACTGCCGTCTACTGTTCTGACTGTCCATCCATCGCGATCGCAGTAAATCTCCTTCCTGCCCATGTTAATCATGGGTTCGATGCAGATTACCATTCCGCTGAGAAGTTTGGGTCCCTGACCTCTCCTGCCATAATTCGGCACATCGGGGCGCTCGTGCATTTTCCGTCCGATTGAATGACCTACCATCTCACGGACAACAGAATAGCCCAAACGTTCGACATGCGACTGTACGGCGTTTGAAATGTCTCCCACTCGATTTCCCTGAACTGCCTGCGCAATTCCTTTATACAACGATTCTTTTGTCTCTTTCAGAAGCATTTCCGCCTCAGGAGAAATCCTGCCAACCGCA
This sequence comes from Prevotellaceae bacterium, assembly GCA_031264645.1. Classification (GTDB taxonomy): domain Bacteria; phylum Bacteroidota; class Bacteroidia; order Bacteroidales; family UBA932; genus JAIRLF01. Next base: position 4,325 of record JAISDR010000083.1, read on the forward strand.
AAAGTATACGCAGAATCGCCATAAAAACCTTTCATCCGCGTACCGCAGTCTACCGATACAATATCGCCTTCCCGGAGACAATAGTCCGAAGGAATGCCATGCACCACTACACTGTTTACTGAAATACAAAGGGTATTCGGGAAACCGTCATAGCCGAGAAAACCGGGTTCGGCGCCGTTGTCGCGAATAAATTGTTCAGCCACACTGTCAAGCTCAAGGGTAGATACTCCCTGCCTGACATGTTTCGCAACTTCTGCCAAAGTCCTGGATACCAAGAGAGCATTCTCTCTCATTATCTCAATTTCCTCGTCTGTTTTTATATTATCCATCCTAATAAAGAACCTTAAAAGCGGGCGCAAAGTTAATATTTTTTTGTCTTTTCCAAAAAAAGATATTCTTTTTGCCCTCTTTTTTTATATCTATGACGGCGTACGTCCTTTCAAACGTCCCGTCTTCATTAATCCGTCGTAATGGCGGAGCAGCAGGTGACTCTCAATCTGCTGAAGCGTGTCGAGCACTACGCCCACAAGAATCAGCAGTGAAGTTCCTCCGTAAAATGTAGCAAATTCCTGATTTACTCCCAGCCAGCGATATGCAAATGTGGGAAGGATTGCTACGAATCCCAGGAATATCGAGCCGGGAAGCGTAATTTTCGACATTATCCCGTCGATATATTCCGCCGTTCTTTTCCCCGGCTTTATGCCCGGGATAAATCCGCCGTTTTTCTTCATGTCTTCTGCCATCATCGTAGGATTCACCGTAATAGCGGTATAGAAATAGGTGAACGCTATCACCAGAAGGAAAGATACCAGCGTGTACCAGAATCCGTATGGCTGAAATGCCTGTGCAAAGCCGCGCGTCGAATCAAAATTCGTGAACATCAGCGGCACAAACATCAGCGCCTGTGCAAAGATGATCGGCATAACTCCTGCCGCGTTTATCTTCAAGGGTATATATTGACGCGCTCCTCCGTACTGCTTGTTTCCGACAACTCTCCGGGCATACTGCACCGGAATCCTTCGCACAGCCTGCACCAGAGCGATGCAGAGCATGAAAATGAGCATCAGAATCAGTATTTCGACAATCAGCAGCAATGGTCCTCCCGTCGTTTCCGTAAAGCGGGTTTCGAGTTCTGCCAGAAGTGCATGCGGTAAACGCGCGATGATACCTATCATGATAAGCAGCGATATGCCGTTGCCCAAGCCTCTGTCGGTGATCCGTTCTCCGAGCCACATGACAAACATTGTGCCGGCTATCAGGCACATCACCGCGGGTACGGTGTATGACCACATTCCCTTGACCAGAAACGCCTGCACGGGAAGCTGCGACTTCAATGTAAACAGGTACATGGGACACTGAATGGCAAGAATCGCCAGGGTCAGCAGCCGTGTGTACTGGTTGATTTTACGCCTCCCGCTTTCGCCTTCGCGCTGGATGCGCTGAAATGCAGGAACCATTATTGTCATAAGCTGGATAACGATTGATGCAGAGATGTATGGCATCACTCCCAGTGCAAATACCGAAGCATTGGAAAAGGCGCCTCCGGAAAACAAGTCCAGCATGCCCATCCAGCCTTCGCGCGAAGACTGGGAGAAAGCCTTGAGCATTGTCGGATCTATTCCCGGCAAGACAACAAAGCTACCAAAACGGAATACCAGAAGCAGAAGCAGCGTGTAGCCGATTCGCGTACGCAATTCTTCTATCCGGTAGATGTTTTGTATGGTCTGTACAAACCTTTTAATTCCTAAGATGTCCAATATCTTGCTCATTATCCTCTACAATTTAATTGCTTTTCCCTGTTTTGCTTCAATGGCTTCGACGGCAGACTTCGAAAAAGCATGCGCTGTAACTTCCAGAGTTGAAATTAACTCTCCATTACCCAAAATCTTGACTCTGTCGTTTTTCGAGATCAGTCCTGCATCAATAAATGTTTCGATGTTCATTTCAGTTACGCCGAGTTTTTCCGACAGGTACTGCAAGGAAGAAACGTTTACAGGCTTATATTCGATGCGGTTCCTGTTGGTGAATCCGTATTTCGGCAAACGCCGCTGAATAGGCATCTGACCTCCCTCGAATCCAAACTTGCGCGAGTATCCCGAACGGGACTGTGCGCCCTTGTGTCCGCGAGTGGAAGTTCCTCCGCGTCCCGAACCCTGTCCGCGACCAATTCGCTTTTCCCTGTGGGTGGAACCTTTTGCGGGTTTTAAATTGCTCAAATCCATAATATATAATTCTTCTCTGGTTGTTACTATACTTTTTCTACTTTTACCAAATGACTAACTGCCTTAATCATTCCTTCCACTACGGGCGACGCTTCGCGCTCTACCGTACGGTTTATCTTTCGGAGACCGAGCGAGTCCAGTGTGGCGCGCTGCTTTTTGTTTGTCCCGATTCTGCTTCTAACCTGTGTTATTCTATATACAGCCATTTCTATTTCTTCTTATCCGTTAAATACTCTTTTGATTGGAATGCCGCGCAGCTGTGCAACGGTGTACGCATCGCGCAGTTCCAGCAAAGCTGTTACGGTTGCCTTAACCAGATTGTGAGGGTTGGACGAACCTTTCGATTTTGCCAGCACGTCATGTATTCCGGCGCTTTCGAGGACTGCACGCATGGCGCCTCCCGCCTTTACTCCTGTTCCGGGCGCCGCCGGCTTGATGAAGACCTGCGCGCCGCCGAATTTCGATTCCTGCTCGTGGGGTATTGTACCTTTATATACTGGAACTTTCACGAGGTTTTTCTTCGCATCTTCAACGCCTTTGGCAATAGCGGAGGTTACTTCGCCCGCTTTTCCAAGTCCGTAGCCTACTATCCCGTTTTCGTCGCCTACTACTACGATGGCGGCAAAACTGAAGTGACGGCCTCCTTTTGTTACTTTCGTAACGCGCTGTATAGCCACCAGCCTGTCTTTCAGGTCTAAATCGGTGGTTTTAACTTTTCTGATATTTGTATTCGGCATAACTTACTAAAATTTAAGTCCTCCTTCTCTGGCGGATTGTGCTAAACTTTCGATTTTCCCATGATACAGATACCCGCCACGGTCAAAGACTACCGAGGTAATGCCTTTTTCCTGAGCGCGCTCTGCGGACAGTTTCCCGACAATGCGGGCGACTTCCATTCCTGATTTCCCGGCAAGCTGTTCTGTCAGCGACTTGTCGCGCGACGAAGCCGACGCCAGGGTTACTCCCTTTGTGTCGTCAATAAACTGAACATATATCTGTTTGTTGCTCCTGAACACCGACATGCGGGGACGTTCGGAGGTACCGTTCACTATTTTACGTATGCGGTATCTTATTCTTCTTCTTCTGTCTGACTTTGTTAATGACATTTATATTCCCTCCTGTTATTTAGCGTTAGCGGATTTGCCTGCCTTGCGCCTGATATGTTCGCCAACGAAACGAATACCTTTGCCCTTGTAGGGTTCGGGTTTCCTGAACGAACGTATTTTGGCGGCAACCTGCCCGATTAACTGTTTATCAATTGATGTTAAGGTGATCACGGGATTGGCTCCCTTCTTTGCGACCACTGCCGTGGCTTTTACTTCCGACGGTAACTCGAAATGGATATCATGCGAATATCCAAGACTGAATTCGAGTACCTGACCTTTGGCTTCGACTTTGTATCCTACTCCGACCAGTTCCTGCCTGATTGTGTATCCGGTAGAAACGCCCAGTACCATGTTGTTTATCAGTGCGCGGTAGAGTCCGTGCATCGAGCGGTGTCGGGGCTGGTCTGTGGGTCGCGTAAAGCTGACAGAACCGCCCTCTATGGAGACTTTTATATCGGAATCAACTTTTTGCCGAAGTACTCCAAGAGGTCCTTTCACCGTTACCACATTAGCGGCGTCAATCGTGACGGCAACTCCTTGCGGCAGGTTTACAGGTAATTTTCCTATTCTTGACATTATATTTACTTTATTTTAATATACATAACATATAACTTCCCCGCCGATGTTCATTTCGCGGGCTTCCTTGTCTGTTATCACTCCCCTGGAGGTCGAAATGATCGCAACGCCAAGCCCGTTCAATACTCTGGGCATGGAATCCGCGCCTGTATAACGACGCAATCCGGGACGACTGACACGCTTCAGGTGCTTGATCGCCGAATTTTTTGTTTCAGGATGATACTTCAAGGCTATTTTGATTGTGCCCTGTGGCTTGCTATCAATGAACTTGTAGCTCAGGATATAGCCTTTCTCGTGAAGAACTCTCGTGAGTTCCTGCTTGATCTTGGAGGATGGAATCTCCACTACTTTGTGATTAGCCCTAACCGCATTACGGATTCTTGTCAGGTAATCTGCTATTGGATCAGTCATTTTCTACTTATTACTTTTTAATTTTTATTCCGACACTCGAATACGGCGCCCGATATCCAAATCTGTTTTTATTTTTATTTCCTAACCTAAATTCCCTTATCATCATTTCCGATAAAGGGAGCGCAAAGGTAGTTACTTTTTCATTACATCCAAATATTTTTTGCAATTTATTTTAAAGATTTTGATTGTCAATCGTTTTCAATTGTAAAAAATATTCAGGAGAACGTTTTCTTTGCTTTGCGCTGACTTGAATCGTGATATTTTGAGGATTTTTTTCGTCAAAATGCTGCGAGGGTGTATCACGAAATGCTGAAAAAGAAATCAGACGTGTAATTATCAGTAGTCTTATGGACGACATACCGGCAGAAAAATGACTGCTGAAAAAAATAAATTTTATCATAAATTACATTACTAAAACATATATTATCAGTCAATTCATAAATAAGTGCGGAAAAATTTTATGGACAATGGAAATAAAAAATTGCTTATTCACAAAAAAACTGTAATTTTGCGCGCATTAATTAATACTAAGTATAACTGTTAAAAAATAAATGAATATGGCAGCACCATACGTTGTTCTCCCAAAAGGAAACCCGGGCAACCCGGACGCTCCGAAAAAGTACTACGCGCAGGCAAAGGCAAGAGGCGAAACGAATCTTAAAAAACTCGGCAGGGAAATTTCGGAAGGCAGCACAACGGTTAGCGATACCGATGTGATTGCAGTAATAAACGACTTGACAAAAGCCCTGAAACGTCACCTCGACAATGGTGAAATTGTACGTCTCGGAGATTTTGGCTCTTTTCAAATGGCAATAAGCAGCGAAGGAGCGGAAACAGAAGAAAAGTTCAACGCTTCGCTGATTAAGGGCGGAAGAGTTACTTTCAGACCGGGCGCTGATCTGAAAGAAATGCTCGCAACTTTGAAGTACGAGAAGACAAAGTAAAAGCCGGCGAGCTTTTTAAAAAAGCCCGCCTGCAAATTTTAAAAGCCCGCCGCCTTTTTCAAAAAGCAGGCGGGCTTTTGGGTAAAAGGCGGCGGGCTTTTTGGGTAAAGCTGACGAGGATTTTAAAAACTTGAAATAAAGGAATATATATGACATAGAAAAGTAAAATTTGAGCTGACGCTTAATTTTGCAACCGACCGGTAATCTTATTAATTTTTTATTATTAATAAAAATGAATTATGAAACTTGTATTTAGAAATTTTGTTTTCGTTTTAAAACGGTTTATAGCCGTCCCTCTGTCGTATATTATTGTCAGTCGCTGGCTTGAGAGTTTCGCATACAAAACTCCCATACTCTGGGAAATGTTTTTTGCAAGCGGTTTACTAGTATTCATTATCACGGCATTGACAGTAAGCTATCAAAGCTATAAAGCCGCTGCCGCCAACCCTGTCGACGGGATAAAAGTTTAGTCCCCTTGCCTCCGCCCGGCGCAGTGTTTTCGCATGTCTTTGCTGCGTCGTGATAAAATTTGGCTTTGCAAAATTCAGGAATAGATACTGCTTGCCAGCTTATAATCATCGCATAATTTCCCGCCCACGACTAGATCGCCGCATAGAGACGCGAAACATCGTCTCTATATACAAATTCCCTGTTCAAATATGAAATTCGGTTTATGTAATAAATAATCCTTATCATTGCCGAAAATTTTTTATAGTTAATTTCTATTAAAATGAATTTGTTCGATAAACTTGCTTATAACAGGACAGCGCTGATAACAAGCATTGTAATGGGGGCGTTTATAATTTATCCAAATATAAACGAACTGTTTTGGCATCAGAAATACGATACCGAATTTCTGGTTGTTTTCGTTTTCAGATACTGCTTTTTCTGTATTTTGATATGGACGCTGCTTCTGGTAAACATACGCAAACTGAATACCCTTACATTCTCCAAACGGCTGCTAAAGACGCTGCTGTTGACCATTATGGCATACGGGATATATGCGTTCATATCTCTTGCGCTGCTGAGCAAGCATGTCGACTGCTTTACAGGGATTTTGCTGTTCCAGTTTGTCGTAACATGCCTGCTGTGTACTCTGACCGGATATGTTTACACCATGTATAACGAGCAAAAGAACAGGGAACTGGAGATCGAACAGCTGAAAACCGAGAATTTGCAGAGCCGGTATAATGCATTGTCTTCGCAGGTGAATCCGCACTTCTTTTTCAATTCCCTCAACAGTATAACCGCCCTGGTGCGCGAGGAAAAGAAAACCCAGACGCTGGAGTATATCCACAAATTGTCGGGGGTATTCCGTTACATCCTGCAAAGCGACAAAAAGGGGCTGGTCTGTCTCAAGGAAGAATTGGATTTTCTGGAGGCGTTCCTGTATATGTTTGAGGTACGTTATGCCAATAAACTCCGTTTCTCGATAAGCGTTCCCGAAGAAAAACAGGAGCATCTGATGATTCCTGTTCTGTCCCTGCTGCCCGTGGTCGAAAATGTAGTGAAACACAATGTTATCGACAGCGACAACACTATGGAAATTTCAATCGTGCTGAATGACAGGAACGAACTGATTATTTCCAATCCCATACACGAAAAGTTAGACATATCCAACTGTAACGGAATAGGACTGTCCAATCTGTCGGAGAGGTTTACAATGCTGACAGCAAAGAAAATAACAATATCAAAGGAAGACGGCGATTTTAAAGTCATATTGCCGCTAACCACAGCATAAATAAATAATACTTTAAATGTTTACCAATGAATAAAAAAATAAAAGTCGGGCTTTTTGGCGTAGGATTGGATACCTACTGGTCTCAGTTTGACGGACTGCTTGACCGTTTGACAGGATATCAAAAGGAAATAGCAAGGAAAATGAGCGATCTCGGAGCCGAGGTAATCGACGCCGGAATGGTGGATGCTCCCGAAAAGGCTCATGCGGCAGCCGCCCTGCTGAAACGTGAAGAGGTGGAAATCGTTTTCCTGTTTATTTCGACGTATGCCCTGTCGTCCACCATATTGCCCATAGTGCGGGAGACAGGCGTTCCTGTCATTATTCTGAATGTACAGCCAACAGCAGCTATTGATTATCAGGCCTTGAACTCCATGAAAGACAAGGGAAAGATGACCGGAGAATGGCTTGCACACTGTCAGGCATGCTCGTTGCCGGAATTTGCTTCGGTGCTTAACCGTGCAGGCATTGGCTACGAGATTGTTTCGGGATATTTGCAGGAAGAATATGTATGGAAGGAGATCGGCGAATGGATAGACGCAGCCCGTGCAAAAGCAGGAATGAAACATAACCGCATGGGAATACTCGGTCATTACTATTGCGGCATGCTGGACGTATATACCGATACGACACTGCAATCGTCCGTCTTCGGGACGCATATTGAGCTGCTCGAAATGTGCGAATTGAAAGCATACAGAGACTCGGTTACAGACGAAGCCCTCGCAGCAAAATTGAAGGAGTTTGCCGAGCAGTTCGATGTATCGCCGCAGTGCGAAGCCGGCGAGCTGGAACGCGCCGCGCGTACCGCTGTTGCGCTTGACCGCTTGATTGCCGCTCGACAACTGGGCGCGCTGGCATACTATTACGAAGGATACAAGGGCAATGAATACGAAAACATCGTTACTTCGCTGATTGCGGGCAATACTTTGCTGACGGGAAAAGGGATACCTGTGGCAGGCGAATGCGAGGTCAAGAATGTACAGGCAATGAAAATCATGTCGCTGATAGGCGCGGGAGGCTCTTTCTCCGAGTTTTATGCGATGGATTTCAATGACGATATTGTGATGCTTGGTCATGACGGACCTGCTCATTTTGCTATTGCAGAAGGACGGGTTCAGTTAGTTCCCGTACCGGTGTATCACGGAAAGCCGGGCAAGGGTCTTTCCATTCAGATGACAGTGCGCCACGGCGATGTAACCCTGCTCTCGGTATGCGAAAACCGCAACGGAGTATTTCTTCTGGTAGCCGAAGGCGCGTCGGTACCGGGTCCGGTACTGGAAATAGGCAATACCAATAGCCGTTACCGTTTTCCGGTGGGAGCGCGGACATTTATTAACATGTGGTCAAAAGCGGGACCCTCGCACCATTGCGCTATAGGCACGGGGCATGTGGCTGCAACCATCAGGAAACTTGCATATTTATTGAATATTCAAGTAATACAGATATGTTGAAAATTTTATTCGCTTAATATCCAAAAATTTCTTCCTGCGTAAGTTTTCGAACTTTGCCCAGACTGTTCAGGAAGTTCATATCCATGTCATTTGTATCGCCAAGAATGCAGTACGTATACGGAATATTCTTCACATATTTCTCCTGGAAAGCCTTCACATCGTTCAAAGTCATATTCTTCACCTTTTCGAAAACAT
>JAISDR010000092.1 GCA_031264645.1 Prevotellaceae bacterium
GACCGGGTTCCGAATGGGATTTATATCTGGAAGACGGAGATATTATCAGTATTCCCAAAGAGTTGCAGACGGTACAGGTACAGGGTAAGGTGCTTCTGCCTTCTCTTGTCAGATACAATGATAACCGGCCTTTTAAGTATTATATCAGCCGCTCGGGAGGTTTTTCTCCAAACGCATTCAAACGGAAATCGTTTGTCATTTACGCCAATGGAGAAACACAGGCTACAAAGCAGATACTGTTTTTCCGCAGTTATCCGGAGATCAAGCCGGGAGCAAAGATTCATGTGCCCGAAAAACCGCAGAGAGAAAGAACCCGCATGTCGGTAGGCGAAACTGTAGCGCTTACTTCTTCGCTTGTTACTGTAACAGCTTTGATAATCAGTTTATTTAGATAAGAAATAATTATTTATGGCAATTAAAGAAAACGAGACTCATCAGATACAGAACAATGATGAAATATCTTTGAAGGATTTGATCCTGAAAATAAAAGAGATATGGAAGTATCTCCTTTCAAAATGGAAAACTGTTGTAATAGCCGGAGTGTTATGCGCCTCGCTGGGGCTTGTATATTCCCTGTTAAAAACTCCCGAATACATATCGGAACTTTCGTTTTCGGTTATTGAAAAGAGTGCGCCCGGAGGAGGTTTGTCTGCTCTGGCAGGACAGTTCGGATTCAGTGTCGGTTCGTCGGGAGGAGGAGTTTTTTCAGGAAATAACATGATAGAGCTGCTGCAGTCCCGTAACCTGATCGAACGCACACTGTTGAACGAACTTAATATCAACGGAAAACGATGCCGCTTAATAGACTATTACAGAGAATTGAATCCCACGGAAGACGATGAAGAATCGGAAGTAATATCCTACCCTCTGGGATTGAACAGAGAAAATTTCAGCCGTCAACAGGACAGTTTGCTTTATGTTTTAGGAAATGCAATTACAGAAAAAAAGTTATCTGTCAACAAGCAAAAGAAAGATATAGATATCATACAAATTGTTTTTACCAATTCGGATGAACTGTTTTCCAAACTTTTCACGGAAACATTAATCAATATTGTCAGCGAGTTTTATATCCAGACTAAAACTAAAAATACCAAGATTAATCTGGAAATGATGGAAATGCGGACGGATTCCGTGAGGCGGGAATATGAAAAAGCGCTGGAAGATTATGCAATATACTTCGATCAGAATATGAACCCGTCCAGACAGATTGTCAGAGTTGAACAGCAAAAAATCCAGACAACGGTACAGCTTACAGGAACGACTTATGCCGAACTTTCGAAAAATGTTGAAATACTGAAACTGGATCTGGCGCAGCAAACGCCTTTGATACAGGTCATAGATACTCCAATAATGCCGCTGGAAATAGATCGCGTGGGAAAAATCAAGGGAATAATACTTGGCGGCTTCCTTGGCGGCTTCTTAATTGTGTCATGGCTGCTTGCCGTATATTTTTATAAACGGATTATGCAGTAACAATGAGAACAGCGCTGTCTGTTACTGCTTCTTTTTCCGGGCGGTTTCGAACTCGTCTTTAAGTTTGGCAATCACTTCCTTAACGCTACTGATTTTATCAGCGAGGTATGCATTTGCTCCGGCGAAGGCGTATCCCTTGTCCATGTTTCCCTTGAATGCGTTATAGAGAGCCCTGATAATGCAGTAGGGACTTTTGGTGTAGTCGCAGGTTTTGATGCAGCGGTACGGACAGCCCTTCGGCTTTTCCCTGCCTTCGTTCACACTGCGGATAAATTCTCCGTCGATAGCGCGTCCGGGCATCCCGACAGGGCTTTGGATAATCATCATATCTTCCTGTGAAGAATTAATATATACCTGTTTGAAAACGGGCGAGGCGTCACATTCGTCGGTCGGGACAAAAATACTGCCCATCTGTACCCCTCTTGCTCCAAGCCGGATAAAGCGAAGGATATCCTCGCCTGTCGAAATCCCTCCGGCAGCAATGACCGGAATCGTTTTCCTGTCACTGTACCGGGATGCAGCAGCAACCACTTCCGGTATCAAACGTTCAAGCGAATGATCTTCATCTTCAATCTGCTCTCTTTTGAAGCCCAGATGTCCTCCCGCCTTCGGACCTTCTACGACAATAGCATCAGGGAGATAGTTGTAGTTGGCGCTCCATTTATCGCAGAGAATTTTAGCTGCGCGGGCCGAAGAAACAATCGGAGCTAAAAGCGTCTTGCTGTCGTCGGTAAGGAACGAAGGCAAATCCAGCGGCAGGCCGGCGCCGGCGAATATGATGTCGGCTTTTTCCGTTATCGCAGTGCGAACCATATCGGCATAGTTCGACAGCGCGACCATGATGTTTACCCCGATTATGCCTCTGGTCTTTTCACGCGCTTTGCGAAGCTCCTCTTTAAGTCCCCAAATGCAGTTTTTCAGATAATCGCCGGAATTTTGTTTATACAGCAATCCCAGTCCGGCGCATGATATGACCCCAATCCCGCCTTCGTTGGCAACGGCAGAAGCCAGACCCGAAAGCGAAATTCCTACGCCCATGCCACCCTGAATGATTGGCAGGCATATTTCCCTGTTTCCTATAAAAAATGATCTCATAATTTTCAAAAGTGTCCACTACACTGTATTTATTTTAAGCCGCAAAAGTATAAAAATAAATTGAAAAACTGTTTTTAAGCGCAAAATACGCTCAGGATATAACAGTTCGTTTTCCCGGACATGTCGAAAAGTTTCCCGGAATGGCTTCAATCCGGAACGGTTCCCGTTCAATCCGGATAATGCGCGGATGATTAAGAACGCCGGAGCGGAATGGGACTGCGAGTCCATTCTTGACGTGCTCAATCGCGGCGACGTATGCGCAGGCAAAGCCTGCTGGAAGGATACTCAAACAGTCGCGTATTGCTGAATAAACCGCGCACGCTTACTTACGAACAGCCACTGACTGTAGAATAATCGCAGAATGGCAGTCGATTTTGCATCGAGCCTCGCCGACGTCCTGCGGCGAGGCTCGCTTGCATCCGGCAGTCAGTTTGAACAGTTCCCTTTGCTTAGGCTAAACAGTTCCCTTTGCTTAGCCTAAGCACTGAGCTATGGTTAGCCTAAGCACTGAGCTATGGTTAGCCTAACCACTGAGCTATGGTTAGCCTAACCACTGAGCTATGGTTAGCCTAACCACTGAGCTATGGTTAACCTAACCACTGAGCTATGGTTAGCCTAACCACTGAGCTATAGTCAGGCTAAGCACTGAGCTATGGTTAGCCTGACCGCAAAACAGCGTCGCATTTACACACAGATAACATAAGGATACTGCCCTGAAACACACTGTTAAACACATAGAGTTCAATGTGCCGTGCATCGCGAATGATTTTTTGTTACGCGAAAAAACAGATAAGATTATGGCCGCATTTCCTTTTTTGCCGTATTACAGATATATTTCATATTTTTGCACCGCAATTACAGTATAAATAATGGACAGGAAATATACAGTACACACGCAATCGCCTTTGGGATTGGTAGAAATCGGGGCGGATGACAAATATGTTACGTCAATACGTTTGATTAAATCCGCGGATGGAATTTTGCCGGAAAAGGACTCCGGCGGATTACTGCCGCATGTCAGGCAATGTATCACCGAACTGGATGAATATTTTGCAGGAGCGCGCAAGGATTTTACCGTTCCCATAAGGCAGAGCGGGACGGAATTTCAGCAGAAAGCATGGCTTCAGCTGCTCAAAATCCCGTACGGAACAACAATATCCTATATCGAAATGGCAAGGCGGATGGGAAACAGCAAACTGACGCGCGCCGTGGGCGGAGCCAATCACCGGAACAAACTCTGGATTGTCGTACCATGCCACAGAGTTATCGGCGCTGACGGCAGCCTTACCGGATATGGCGGAGGACTTGAATGTAAACAGTGGCTGCTGCAGCACGAAGCGAAAAACAGCAAATAAAATTCAATACGGAAATGATGGAAATAATCGACAGACCGATAGGAATTTTTGACTCCGGAGTGGGAGGATTATCCGTGTGGCAGGAGATTGACCGTTTGCTGCCCGACGAATCAATTGTTTATTATGCCGATAATGCAAACTGTCCATACGGGGAAAAAACACAGAAGGAAGTAATCCGGCATTCCGCGAGGGTCACGCAGTTTCTTGTCGACAGAGGATGCAAGGCAGTGGTTGTAGCATGCAACACGGCGACTTCTCTGGCAATAGATTACTTGAGAGAGACTTTCGAAATCCCGTTTGTCGGAATTGTTCCGGCAGTGAAACCGGCTTCAATAAATTCAAAGACCGGCGTTATAGCGATTCTGGCTACTGCCGGAACTCTCAAAAGCAGGAAATTCAACGAGGCAAGGCAGGAGTTTTCGGGAAATACGGAAATAATTCTTGTCGAAGGCGGGGAACTGGTCGATATTGTGGAAAACGGACTTCAGGGAACAAAACTGTCCGAGGAGATACTGCATAAACATATCGACCCGCTTATGGAAAGGCATATTGACCATCTGGTGCTGGGCTGTACTCATTTTCCCTTTCTTATCGAAGATATTAAAAAGATAACGGGCGATCGTGTTATTCTGGATAATCCGGCGCCGGCAATAGCAAAAAGGACAAAATTTATCCTTGAAAATGAAGGACTGATAGCGTCTCCGACAAATAAAAAACAGTACCAGTTTTTTTCGTCCGGGGATATCGGAATGCTTAAAAATATGCTCGAAAATGTTATCGGCTTAAAATCCTTTTTTTATTAAGGTATGCGAAATAAACAGGATATACCTGCTGCTTTTCAAAAAAATTGTTTGACCCCTGCTCCCATCATTATTCGTTCAAGATGAATGATGAGGAAAATGCACATTTCCTCGCCCTTTTTGACGAATCGGGATTGAAAAACCGGTCGCAGTTTATTACTTCCTGCATCTTCGACCGTCAGCTAAAGGTGGTCAAAATCGACAAGGCGGCTATGGACTACTACATGCGCCTGACCACATTTCACTCGCAGTACCGCGCAATCGGCGTCAATTATAATCAGGTTACAAAGGCGTTGAAATCCACTTTTACCGAAAAGAAGGCGCTGGCATTCCTCTATAAATTGGAACAGGCGACGAAAGAATTGGTCAGCTTGCAGCAAAGAATCATTGAATTAACGCAGGAATTTGAAGCAAAATATCTGCAATCAAAGCCGTAATTGAACAAAGTATGATAGCAAAAATCAGTTCGAACAACAATATCTACGGCACACTTTCATACAACCAAAACAAGGTTGATGAGCAGCACGCACAGGTTATTTTCACCAGTAAAATGATTGAGCCTGCGGACGGAAAGTGGGAGATAAATGCCTGTTTACAGTCGTTTGAACCGTACCTTTTAGCGAACAGGCGGACGGAAAAACCTGTCTTGCACGTGTCGCTCAATCCCGATCCGAAAGACGTTTTAAGCAATGAACAGTTGTCGGAAATCGCACAAACATACATGCGGAAAATGGGTTACGGCGACCAGCCTTTCATCGTTTACCTGCACGAAGACATTGAACGCAGGCACATTCACATCGTGTCGATGCGTGTCGATGAGAACGGCAAAAAGATAGACGG
>JAISDR010000150.1 GCA_031264645.1 Prevotellaceae bacterium
AAAATCCATTGCTGTTCAGGTATTTTAATAATAAAAACCGTTCATTGAATATTTTTTACTAAGTTTGCGCGTCAAAATTAGAACGGTATATTATATGTCAGGTTTTTTATTGGACGAAACAGATCAGAAAATTCTTTTTCACTTGGTATGCAATGCGCGAACGCCTTTTTTGGAAATCGCGCGCGAATGTGGAGTGTCCGGTGCGGTTGTGCACCAGAGAGTGAAGAAAATGGAAGACGCCGGTATAATTGTTGGTTCTCAATTTATTATCAAGCCAGAGACTTTGGGTTATAATGTTTGCGCCTTTATCGGAATACAGCTGACCGAACCGGGAAAGTATAACGAAGTGGCAATTAAGCTGACGCATGTGCCTGAAGTGGTAGAATGTCATTACGTTACCGGCGACTATGCTGTTATGATAAAGGTATTTTGCAGAGACAACAATCATCTGCTGTCGGCGCTTGCGGAAAAAATCCATACAATATCGGGAATTGAGAAGACTTATACCTTCCTGTCGCTCGACAGGGCTTTTGAACGTCAGATATATGTAAAAGATAAAAGTATTTTAAAACAATTAATAACTGTAAATAATGAATAAAAACATCGCATTGCTGTTGATATTAGGATTGTTGACAGCATGCAAAGAAGAAAAAAGTATGAAAGTATTATTAGAAACAAGCGAGGGAGACATCGTGCTCCAGTTGTATGAAGACACGCCGAAACACAGCGAAAATTTTCTTAAATTAGTTAAGGACGGCTACTATGATGGCGTTATTTTCCACAGGGTTATAGAGGATTTCATGATTCAGTCGGGCGATCCCGATTCAAAGAATCCGACTCCTGACGGACATTACGGACGCGGCGGTCCAAACTACAAAATCCCGGCGGAAATTTTGACTGAACATCATCATAAAAAAGGCGTTCTGGCAGCCGCGCGCACCGCCAATCCTGCAAAAGAATCGTCCGGTTCGCAGTTTTACATAGTGCAGGGGAAAGTTTTCGACGCCGAAGATTTGAAGGCTATGGAGGAAAACAAAAAAGCGGTCAATCCGGATTTCAAATTCAGCGAGGAAGCTGTTAAGAATTATACCACAATCGGCGGTACTCCCCATCTGGACGGCGAATACACTGTTTTCGGAGAAGTTATTGAAGGCTTGGAAATCGTAGATAAAATCTCGTCAACGGAAACACAACAGGGCGACAGACCCGTGAAGGATATTTTCATCAAAAAGGCAAGCATAAAGAAAAACAGCCCGGACAAATGAGAGAAAAGATAGAACGGCTAAGAAAAAAAATTGAGGAGTTTAAACCGGAAACTCCTCAAGAGCTGGAAGAGTTTCGCATACGTATTTCAGGTAAAAAAGGCGAACTCACCGAAATGTTCGAAGACTTTAAAAATGTCGCTTCCGAACAGAAAAAAGAATTTGGAAAACTCCTGAACGAGATAAAAAATCTGATACAGGAGAAACTGAAATCACAAAAGGAGCTTTTCGACAATATTGAAACCGGTAAAAGCATAGCCGACAAAACTCTGCCTGCATTTGCCGGCAGTCTTGGCTCGAGGCATCCCATTTCTTTAGCAAAAAACGAGATACTGGAAATTTTTACCCGTCTGGGATTTACCGTTGCCGACGGTCCCGAAATTGAGGATGACTGGCATGTGTTTTCAGCCCTGAATTTTCCTCCAAACCATCCGGCAAGGGATATGCAGGACACGTTTTTCATAGAGCAGAATCCTGACATACTGTTAAGAACGCATACAAGTTCCATACAGGTGCGGACTATGGAACGACAGAAACCGCCGATAAGGGTTGTCTGTCCCGGAAGAGTATTCCGCAACGAAGCGATTTCGGCAAGGGCGCATTGCATTTTTCATCAGGTAGAAGGCTTGTATATTGATAGAAACGTGTCGTTTGCTGATATGAAACAGACGCTTCTGTATTTTGCCCGCGAAATGTTCGGCGAAAATACGGAGATAAGGCTGCGTCCCTCGTTTTTCCCTTTCACCGAACCCTCTGCCGAAATGGACGTGTCGTGTAAAATATGCGGCGGCAAAGGATGCAACATCTGCAAGCATACGGGATGGCTCGAAGTTCTTGGTTGCGGCATTGTCGATCCCAATGTGCTGGATGCATGTGGAATAGACAGCAAAGAATATACGGGATTCGCCTTCGGAATGGGCGTCGAACGTTTGGCAATGCTTAAATGGCAGGTAAAGGATTTGAGACTGTATTTCGAAAACGACGTCCGCTTCCTCGAACAGTTCCAATCTGTTGTATAATTGAAAACGGAAAAATCAAAAGCCGGCAGTCCGGATTGCATAATTCTCGGTATAGAAACCGGAGGCGACAATTGTTCCGTCGTCCTGTCGAAAGGCTGCGAAATTATTGCGTTAAAAGAAAAGGCAGGCAGGGAACATTCGAAATATCTGTCGGTTTTTATCGACGATGTTGTCAGGGATTCGGGACTTTCGTACAGTGATATCGACGCTGTCGCCGTGGGCAAGGGTCCCGGTTCGTATACCGGATTGAGAATAGGAGTCGGCACAGCCAAAGGAATATGCTATGGCGTCGGCAAGCCTCTGATTGCGATAAATAGCCTGCTGTCTCTGGTTTCGACATGCCGAAATGTTTTATCGCCCGCTTCTTCATCGCTTGTATACTGTCCCCTGATTGACGCGCGCAGGCTTGAAGTCTATACCGCTCTGTTCGATATGTCATTACATCAACTTTCCGATACGGAGGCAATGATAATTTCCGAAAACAGCTTTGCAGAAATACTGTCCACTCAAAAAGTCTGTTTCTTCGGCAGCGGAGCAAAGAAATGTAAAGAGATAATCAAAAGCCCCAATGCAATATTCGCCGATATCGAAAATTCGGCTTCGGGTCTTGTATATCCTGCTGTTGAAGCGTTTAATAACAGTCAATTCGAAGATGCAGCCTACTTTGAGCCTTTCTATCTGAAAGATTTTGTTGTGACCGAAAAGAAAAAGAGTTCCGTAAACGATTCAAAAAAATCTGTATCTTTGCGGCTGTGTAATTTAAAAAAAATGATTAATTAATGCTATATAATTATAACTAACTGTATTTGATGAATAAAATTATTAGTAAGGAATATTTTTCAGCTAAGGTTGTAAAGTTTGAAGTAGAAGCGCCCCTGATTGCAAAAGCCCACCGGGCGGGACATTTCGTGATCGTCAGAACCGGCGATAAGGGAGAACGGGTTCCGCTGACCATTGCCGAATCCAGTCTGGAAAAAGGGACGATTACCCTTGTAGTACAGCAGGTAGGCGTCTCGTCGACAAAACTGTGCGCCTTGAACGAAGGCGACTATATCACAGACCTGGTCGGACCTTTGGGACAGGCGACGCACATCGAAAACTTCGGTACGGTCGTTTGCGCATGCGGAGGCGTGGGTACTGCGCCAATGCTTCCCATTGTCAAGGCTTTGAAGGAATCGGGAAACCGTGTGATTACAGTTCTTGCCGCGCGTACCGGGGACTTGATTATCATGGAAGAGCAGATGAGAAAACTGTCCGACGAACTGGTAATCATGACCGACGACGGCTCGTATGGGAACAAGGGACTGGTTACTAACGGAGTCGAAATGATTATCCAGCGCGAAAAAGTCGACAAGTGCGTAACAATAGGACCTGCCGTGATGATGAAATTCGTAAGCATCCTGACAAAAAAGTACGGTATCCCGACTGTTGCCTCCCTGAATACCATAATGGTAGACGGTACGGGAATGTGCGGAGCATGCCGTGTAAGCGTGGGCGGCGAGACTAAGTTCGTATGCGTGGACGGTCCCGAATTTGACGCCCATCTGGTCGATTTCGACGAAATGATGATGCGCCTGAGCGGTTACCGGGATATCGAACGCTCGGATATGTACAAGATTGAAAACAAGTGTAAAGCCGGAACAAATTAGATTATGGAAAAGAGAAACGAGGCATGGCGCGCGGAATTGCGCAGCACAATGAAAGCAAAGGAACGGGCAGACATCCGGCGTGTACACATGCCGGAAGCGAATCCGGAAATCCGCAGCCGCAATACCGAAGAAGTGAATTTGGGCTTGACGGCGGAAATGGCTGTAAACGAAGCGCGACGCTGTCTGGACTGTGCCAAGCCAAGCTGTATCGAAGGCTGTCCTGTGGAAATAGACATCCCTTCGTTTATTAAAAATATCGAAAGAAGCGAATTTCTTGAAGCTGCCAAAGTCCTGAAAGCAACTTCGGCGCTTCCTGCCGTTTGCGGGCGTGTCTGTCCGCAGGAAAAACAGTGCGAAGCCAGGTGTATCCACGTAAAGATGAAGAAGGAAGCCGTAGCCATCGGTTATCTCGAACGTTTCGCCGCCGATTACGAACGCGAGAGCGGACAGGTCTCGATACCCGAAACCGCTCCCGCCAACGGAATTAAAATCGCCGTAGTCGGTTCGGGTCCTGCGGGACTGTCGTTCAGCGGGGATATGGCAAAGTCGGGATATTCGATTACTGTGTTTGAGGCGCTGCACGAAATCGGCGGAGTGCTGAAATACGGAATCCCTGTTTTTCGACTGCCTAACGAGATAGTTGATGTGGAAATCGACAGTCTTCGCTCTATGGGAGTGAAGTTTGTGAATAACTGCATTGTCGGGAAAACGCTCAGCATCGACGATCTGAAAGAGGAAGGATTTCGCGGAATTTTCGTGGGAAGCGGAGCGGGACTGCCCCGTTTTATGAATATTAAGGGAGAAAATCTGGTCGGAGTAATGTCTTCGAACGAGTATCTTACACGCGTCAACCTGATGGACGCTAACAATCCCGAATCTGATACGCCCGTCCTGACAGGCAAAAGAGTGGCGGTCATCGGAGGAGGAAATACGGCGATGGATTCCGTGAGAACAGCCCGCAGACTGGGCGCCGAAAGGGCAATGATTGTGTACCGCCGTTCGGAGGAAGAGATGCCGGCGCGTATCGAAGAAGTTAAGCACGCGAAAGAAGAAGGCATTGAGTTTATGACTTTGCGCAATCCTGTCGAGTATCGCGGCGACGAACATGGACGCGTAAGCCACATGCTACTGCAGGTTATGAAACTCGGAGAACCCGACGCTTCGGGCAGACGTTCGCCGGAGGAAGTCCCCGGTGAAACGGAACTGATTGAGGTCGACGAGGTCATCGTCAGTGTTGGCGTTTCTCCCAATCCGCTGATTCCTTCTTCCGTAAAGGGATTGAACGTCAGCCGGTGGGGAACGGTTACGGTGAACGGCGAAACCATGCAGTCGGACATTCCGATGATTTTTGCCGGCGGCGATATTGTCCGCGGAGGCGCCACCGTGATTCTCGCAATGGGCGACGGTCGACGGGCAGCCAGGGCAATGGATAAATGGATTAAAGAACAAAAGGAATGACGGTTTTTTCGAAGACATGAAAACTCTTTTACTGATAGGACTGGGCGGCGGTCTGGGAAGCATGTTGCGATATCTTGCAAGCTGTTTCATCACAAGCCGTATCACCCGTTTTCCCGCAATCTGCGGAACATTTGCAGTGAACTTTACCGGATGCCTGCTGATCGGCATTGCATTCGGACTGGCAGAGCGTTATTCGTGGTTTTCCCCACAGATGAGACTGTTTGTCACGACAGGAATCTGCGGAGGATATACTACTTTTTCGGCTTTTGCATACGAAAACATTGAC
>JAISDR010000176.1 GCA_031264645.1 Prevotellaceae bacterium
TTATTTGAGGCTTCATCTTCCATTGTGTTTATAAGCGGCTTGTCATATTCATCAATGAGAACAACCACTTTTTTCCCTGTCTGTTCATAAGCGCTCTCTATAACCGCTTCAAATCTGCTTGCCAAATCTTCGATATCGGCTTTTTTCCCCCATAAAAGTTCAAACTCCCGTATTTTAAGGGATAAGCGTTTTGCAACGTTTGTGGCTCCGGTCAGCAATCCGACATTGAAATCAAGATAAATGACAGGGTATTTAATCCAGTCCTTTTCCATCTCGGCGATTTTCAAGCCTTCAAAAAGCTCGCGTTTACCCTCAAAATAAGCTTTGAGGGTGGAAAGAAACAAACTCTTTCCAAATCTGCGCGGGCGACTGAGAAAGTAGGGTTTTCCCTGCGTTGCCAGGCGATAAACATATTCGGTTTTATCCACATACAGGAAGCCTTCCGTACGCAAATCTTCAAAATCCTGCATGCCGACCGGCATCTTTCTCGCTGTATTCATAATCAATAACAAATTATAATTTTACGAATGCAAAAGTAACGTATATTTATTACATAAACCGAATTTTATTTGAACAATCCTGCAAAAATCCAATAAAACATGTGCTTTTGCAAAAAAACAGACGGATACTGCAGCGTAGTCGAAAATTTATTAGAGGTACAATCTCTGAAAGATAATCTTAAAAGGCTTGTGGCGGGAGATAAACGATTTTTAATAGGAATAGCGCCTTATGTCATAGATTATGGAGATATGAAGAAAAATTGAAGAAAAAATGAACGCAAGCGAACTGTTGACTAAGTAATTGTAGAGAAATAAACTGCCTGAATGACAAACAACAATAATGAGCGATTGTATTGCCGTCAGCTTTAGCTGACGGATAAAAAAATGCAGGATGTGCACAAAGTTCCGTCAGCTAAAGCTGACGGCAATATTTTATCACAAGATAATATTTTATTACAAGAGATTAAGAAAGCAGTCCCATTTCTACGAGAATTTTGCGGTATTTATCATTCAACTGATTTAATAACGTTCCATAATCGGCTTTATTTTTCAAATCTGTCCGCAATTCGAAGTAGTACTTGATTTTCGGTTCTGTTCCCGACGGACGGACGGAGACTACTGTGCCATCCTGGGTAAAGAACTGCAGCACATCCGACTGATGCTGATTTACCGGCGTCTGGATTCCGGTTAAAGTATCGGTCTGTTTTTGGGTAAGGTAATCGACTACAGTAACGACCTTCGAGCCGGCAATTTCTTTCGGGGGACTGTTTCTGTAATTTTTCATCATTTCCCTGATTTCAAGCAGACCATCCTTGCCCTTTTTAGTTATGGACAGCAGTTTTTCCTCGTGCAGTCCGAATTTGGAATAAATATCCAGCAGCAATTCGTACAGCGATTTACCGTTTTCCTTAGCCCATGCAGCGACTTCGGCAATCATTCCGCAGGATATGACAGCATCCTTGTCCCTGACAAAATCGCCAATCAGAAATCCGTAACTTTCTTCGCCGCCGCAGATAAAAGTCTTCTTTCCTTCGTTTTCCCGTATTACTTCGGCAATATTCTTGAATCCGGTAAGCACGTTAAATATCTCGACGCCGTAATATTTCGCCATTGTGGTCAGCAAATGTGTAGTAACTACCGTTCTGACAATATATTCCTGACCTTTCAACTTTTTTCGGCGGCTAAGATTTTCCAGACAGTAATATGTCAGGATAGACGCCGTTTGATTTCCGTTAAGCAGTTGAAGTTCGCCCTTATCGTTTCTCACGGCGACGCCAACTCTGTCAGCGTCAGGGTCTGTAGCCATAACCAGATCGGCGTTTTCCTTTCGGGCTTTTTCCAGAGCCATAGCTAAGGCGCTTGATTCTTCGGGATTTGGGGAAACCACAGTAGGAAAATTACCGTCATTGACATCCTGTTCCGGGACGTGTATTATGTTCCTGAATCCAAGACTGCCAAGAAATTCCGGCACAAGTTTTACCCCCGTACCGTGCAATGGCGTATATACGATTTTGATATCGCCGTGTTTTGCAATTACTTCGGGAGAAATCGAAAGACTTTTGAGTTTCTCGAGATAAATTTTGTCGATTTCTTCGCCAACAAGAGTAATCAGTTCCGGATTAGCCTCAAAATTAACGTCCCTGACCGATTTTATCATGCCAACTTCCTTTATGATATTTTCGTCGTGAGGGGCGGTTACCTGCGCTCCGTCGTTCCAGTATGCCTTGTATCCATTGTATTCCTTCGGATTATGCGAAGCGGTTATCATCACGCCCGTCCTGCATTTGAAATATCGCACGGCAAAGCTCAACTCGGGAGTGGGTCGCAGGGATGTAAACAAATAGACCTTTATCCCGTTGGCTGAAAATACACTGGCGACAATTTCGGCGAAAAACGGGCTGCAGTTTCTGCAGTCGTACGCTATGGCTGCGCTGAGAGGCTGTCCGGGAAACTGTTTTTTCAGATAGTTCGACAGTCCCTGAGTTGCCATACCGACAGTGTATCTGTTCATTCTGTTGGTTCCGACTCCCATTATTCCCCTGAGTCCGCCTGTCCCGAATTCAAGGTCTTTATAGAAGCTTTCAGTCAATTCCCTGTCATCGTTAAACATTGCCTGTACACGCGCGCGTGTTTCTTCGTCGAAGTCGGGACTAAGCCATGCTTCGGCGCGTTTTTTAACTTCAGAATTATCCATATATATTAAAGGTATTAATTTGCTATTTCCGACATAAATTTTATTCTTACCAGTCTTATTTCATCCTCCTCGTATTCGTCGCCCAAAGCCTCAATCGCTTCCTCCAGGGTTCCCGTTTCCGCTTCATTTCTAAAGAAATCGAATATGTCGTCGCGTTTATCTTCATCCAGAACTTCGTTTATGTAATAATCGATATTCAATCTTGTTCCCGAGTTTACTATTGATTCAATTTCATCGAGTAAGGAGGTCATATCAAGATCTCTGCCTCTGCAAATATCTTCAAAATCAATCTTTTTGTCAATACTTTGTATGATAAACACTTTATTTCCCGATTTGTTTACAACCGATTTCACGACCATATCCTGCGGGCGAATAATTTCTTTTTCATCGACGTACGTTTTTATCAGGGCGATAAAGGTTTTGCCGTATTTTTTTGCCTTGCCTTCTCCAACTCCCTGACAGTTCTTGAGTTCGTCAACCGTTACAGGATACTGTGTCGCCATGTCTTCCAGCGAAGGATCCTGGAATATCACGAAAGGCGGGAGATTCAGCTTCTTGGCAACGCTTCGACATTCCTGTTTAAGCATAGCCAGCAGTTCTTCGTCACATGCGCCTCCTCCTTTTCCGCCGAGCTGTATATTGTCGTCATCGTCGCCTTCTTCAAATTCCCTGTCCTGAGTAACCATTATCGGATACGGCTCTTCCATAAACTTCCGTCCCTTGTCGGTGAGATAAAGCAGTCCATAGTTTTCGATATCCTTGTCAATCAGTTCTTCGACAAGCGCTTTCCTGACAATCGAGTTCCAGAACACAGCGCTTTTGTCCATACCTTCGCCAAACAGGTCGAGTTCGTCATGCTCATACGATTTGATGGTGGAATTAACCGTTCCCGTCAAAATGTTTACAATATGGTCAATCTTAAATTTTTCCCTTACTGTCAAAATTATGGTAAGGACGAGTTCTATATCCTTGCTTCCCTCGAACTGCACCTTTGGAGACAGGCAGTTATCGCAGTTTTCACAGTTTTCGTGAGGGTATTCTTCGCCGAAATAATGCAGCAAAAGTTTACGCCGGCATATCGAGGATTCGGCATAGGCTGCGGTATCCATCAGCAGCTGTTTCCCGATTTCCTGTTCCGACAGCGGCTTGCCCTGCATGAACTTTTCCAGTTTCTGGATATCCTTATATCCGTAAAACATAATGCATTGTCCTTCGCCGCCGTCTCTTCCCGCTCTTCCCGTTTCCTGATAGTACCCTTCAAGACTTTTGGGTATATTATAATGTATCACGAAACGTACGTCGGGCTTGTCGATTCCCATTCCGAAGGCTATTGTGGCTACAATCACATCGACGTCTTCCAGAATGAAACTGTCCTGATTGTTCGAGCGTGAAAGCGAATCCATTCCCGCATGGTACGGGAGGGCTTTTATGCCGTTAACCTTAAGGATTTCAGCAATTTCTTCAACCTTTTTCCTGCTCAGGCAGTATATTATCCCCGATTTTCCTTCATTGGCTTTGATAAACTTTATGATTTCCTTCATTGTGTTTACCTTGGGTCGGATTTCGTAATAGAGGTTTGGTCTGTTAAACGATGATTTGAAGACGTTTGCATCCAGCATGTCCAGGTTTTTCTGTATATCGTTCTGGACTTTAGGGGTTGCTGTTGCGGTCAGAGCGATGATTGGCGCCAAGCCGGTCTGTCCGATTATCGAGCGTATCCGCCGGTATTCCGGTCTGAAATCGTGTCCCCATTCGGAGATACAGTGCGCTTCGTCCACTGCATAGAAGGATATTTTCAGCTGTTTGAAGAACAGCACGTTTTCCTCTTTCGTCAGCGATTCGGGCGCGACATACAGCATTTTTGTGTGTCCGCTGAGAATGTCTTCCTTTACCTTTGTTATCTGCGCCTTGTTCAGCGACGAGTTCAAAAAGTGAGCAATGCCTTCTTCTTCAGTGAATCCTCTCATGGCGTCCACCTGATTTTTCATCAGAGCAATCAATGGTGAAACAATAATTGCCGTACCTTCCATAATCATAGCCGGAAGCTGATAACACAGTGATTTTCCGCCGCCTGTGGGCATTAATACAAATGTGTCGTGTCCTGATAACAGGCTCCGAATGATAACCTCCTGATTTCCCTTAAAAAAGTCAAAGCCGAAATATTTTTTAAGATACTCTGTCAGCGAAATATCTGCATAATTCTTCATACAAAATCAAAAAAACGAATTTAATCTAAATATTATAGTCACGTTATAATTACTATTGTTATAACAAAGGTAATTATATATTTTAATAATTCAAAAAATAACGAATAATTTTTTTTAATCACAAAATTACCGATTGTCCAGATTCTTGATTTTAAATGATTTGTCAAGTAAAGAAAGTGGGATTGAGCGTCCCACTTTCT
This sequence comes from Prevotellaceae bacterium, assembly GCA_031264645.1. Taxonomy (GTDB): domain Bacteria; phylum Bacteroidota; class Bacteroidia; order Bacteroidales; family UBA932; genus JAIRLF01. Next base: position 5,102 of record JAISDR010000176.1, read on the forward strand.
TACAACCTAACTAAACTATGAAAAACCAAATTCTTTCATTCAGATGACAAAATGTATAAAAGGTTTAATGTGATCGAATCTTTTTATACTTCGAACGTATTTGTATCATGCCCCTTTATAAAAAGACACACTGCCATTATCAGCAAAATGTTGATATGACAGTGTGTTACTTAAACAAATTACAAATTATGACTCAGAAAAACGGAAGTGTGTTTAATGAGCAAGCGAACAACTCAAAATCTGAAACCAATTGTAGCTATAATACGTCCAATCTTTAAATTCTCTACTGCAACGTCAGGGTCGTTATCCGCATCCCGGACTCTGTAATCGTTAATATAGTA
>JAISDR010000196.1 GCA_031264645.1 Prevotellaceae bacterium
CAAGTATAAACTACCTGAAACGTAAGTTCGACGCAGTCAAAGGTAGGACTTAAAGCACAATCAAAAATCCTACCTTTCAGGTAGTGACCGGGATTGATTATTTACCGCAGGTCACGACCTGCGGTTATGAAAATCAAGCCCTTCGGGCTGCCCACAAAACCATACTTCATGAAAAAACGACATTTTGAAATGCACCTTTTGTTATATCCTGATTTAGCGTCATTTCGCTCTTAGTTGAGGTACGAAACGGTTATTCGCAATGACGAACAGCGACGGTTTGCTTCGATTATGATAACACCTTTTATTATCTCCTGATTAAGCGTCATTTCGCTCTTAGTTGAGGTACGAAACGGGTATTCGCAATGACGAACATCTTCCGGTCAGAAAATAACCTCTTAGTTCTTAACCCCTCAATATTGTTTCGTCTCTGTTTGGACCTACGGATACGATTTTTACCGGAACGCCGGTTTCCGTTTCGATAAATCCGATATATTCCCTAAGTTCGGCGGGGAGATCATCGTAAGTACGAATCGAAGATATGGGCGTTTTCCATCCTTTAAATTCCTTATACACGGGTTTTATTGAATCATTCAATTCGTAGGGAAACTCGTCTGTTTGCACTCCGTTGATTTCGTATGCCACAGCAACTTTTAGAGTATCGAACGAATCCATCACATCCGCTTTTGTCATAATCAGCTGAGTAGCGCCGTCAATCATAACGGCGTATTTCAGCGCTACGAGGTCGAGCCATCCGGTACGGCGCGGACGTCCTGTTGTCGCTCCGTATTCGTGACCGATATTGCGCAGTCTTTCTCCCGTTTCGTTGATCTGTTCAGTCGGAAAGGGGCCGCTTCCCACACGGGTACAGTATGCTTTGAATATCCCGAAAACTTCTCCTGTCAATTGCGGAGCAATTCCCAGACCTGTACAGGCTCCGGCACATATTGTGTTCGACGAAGTAACGTATGGATAAGTCCCGAAATCAATATCCAGAAGAGTACCCTGAGCGCCTTCGGCCAGAATTTTTTTATTGTTTTTCATCGCCCTGTTCAGTACAAACTCGCTATCCACGAATGTAAAGCGCTTCAAGTTTTCGACACCGGCAAAAAAATCCGTTTCCTCGATTTGATATTCGTAATCACACTGTTTCAAAAATTCGACATGCTTACTTTTGAGCGCTTCGTATCTTTTCAAAAAATCAGGCTCCAGTATTTCGCCCACGCGCAAACCGTTCCTGCTTGTTTTGTCGGTATATGCCGGGCCAATGCCCTTTAAAGTCGAGCCTATTTTTGTTTTTCCCCTGGACGCTTCCGATGCGGCGTCAATAATTCTGTGAGTGGGGATTATCAAATGGGCTTTTCGGGAAATGAAGAGCTGCTTTGTCAGTTCAACCCCCAATCCCGAAATCTCTTCACATTCCTTCTGGAAAATTGCAGGGTCGATAACAAGGCCGTTTCCAATAATATTTACAATGTTCTTGTGAAAAATTCCGGAAGGAACCGTATGCAATACTATTTCGACATCATCAAATTTCAGCGAATGTCCGGCATTGGGACCTCCCTGAAAACGGGCTACAAGATCGTATCCCGAAGTTAAAACGTCAACAACTTTTCCTTTTCCTTCGTCTCCCCACTGCAGACCCAATAATACATCTGTTTTCATCATCTTAAAAATATATATATAAATCTAAAGGCTTATTTTGAATACCCATGCATGTTCGCTTTTACAGTTAGCATGAAGCGACTCGGGTATCTGTATGGCAAGGTCGTACTGATGCGAACGTTTCTTCTTTAATATGTTCCATTCCAAATCAATATGTTCTGCTCCGAGCAGCGTCACTTTGGTGTTTCTTCCCGGATACAGCGATTTCAGTACAAGTTCCTTTTCGGGAAAATCGGTACAGATGGCATACACGGTTTGACCGTCCTTGCTTTGTGTGAAACGGATTTTACCCTCGTCCTGACTTGTCACCAGCCAGGGGCGCGAACCGTAAACAGCTTCGCCGTTTATCTTGAGCCATTTGCCTATTTCCGTCAGACGGCGTTCCTGCACTTCGGGCAAGGCTCCCTTGCCGTCGAGATTGACAATCAGCAGCAGGTTGCCGTTTTCGCTTACGGTGCGTATAAAGAGGTCGATAAATTCGTCTGCCGAAAGTACGTTTTCTTCGGTATCCTGCCAGTTATATCCGAACGACTGGCTGATGCCGCGGTTTTCTTCCCATGGATGCATCATTTTCATTTCGTCGGGCACCGAATGATATTCGCTGCAGAAAAAGTCGCCGACCTTGTGCCTCGCGCGTCCGCTGCGGTCGTTGAGGGCTACTTCCTTGCGTCCTTCGGCTTTGTTGTAAAAGTACGAAATGATGTCGGGCGTGTGCAGGTCTTCCATCGGCGTATTCCATTCTCCGTCGAACCAGAGTATGTCGGGATCGTACATGTCGATAAATTCCTTCGCCTGCGGGACAATGTAGTCGGTATAGAAATCGCCTTCAACGAAATATTTCCCGCTCATCACGTTTTTGATTGTCGAGGGATCCCATGGCTGGAGTTTCTCGTCGACATTTGAAGTCCACTTTCTGATTTTCTTTTCCCCGTTCACAATCATCGGCGTACGCCATTCTTCTACCGAAAAGTAAAATCCGAATTTCATCCCAAGCCGGTTACATTCTTCCACCAGAGGACGAACCAGATCCTTGCGCGGTCCCATGTCCATGGCGTCGCGGGCGGTGAAGCTGCTGGGCCAGAGACAAAACCCGTCGTGATGCTTGCAGAAGGGGACTATATATTTCATGCCTGCCCGGGCTGCAAGCTGCACCAGTTTTTCGGGCTGATAGCTTTCAGCTGTGAAAAGAGGGATAAAATCGTCGGGCATAAAGTCTTTGCCCCAGGTTTTGGCATGATACTCCTTGTGAACCTCATCGCTCATCATGGCATTAAGATACCAGTCGGGATACATGGCGAGACTGTCCGCCTTTGGCGCCCAGCCTGCTACCGAATATACGCCCCAGTCGATGAACATGCCGAACTTGGCGTCGCGAAACCATTCGGGACACTCGTGCCGGCGTATCGAACTTACCTCCGACATGTATGGACCGCTTATGATTTTAAATTCCTGTACCTGACTTTGGGAAACAATGGTTTTTGCCGGCAAATCTCCGGGCTTGACGTCTCCCGTCAAATCTTTTTTCCGCGCTTCCGCACGCTCGCTTATCGCCATAACCGCGATAAACAGTATAACAACTTTAATTAAATTCTTCATATTCTTACTACTCCTTTGCGGACAATCAGGTTGGCAAAACCTTCCGATTCGCTTGTTGATACTATGCAGTGTGCATTTTTTGCACGTTCGTAGAACTGTGGTTTCGGCAGCGTCAGAAACTGCTTGTCGCCGTCGGGATACAGTTTCATTATTTCCGCGTACCTGCTCCAGACAGCCGGTTCCCTGTCGCCTCTGAATACCATCAGAACGGCAGAGTAGTCAACGGCATAATCGAGCGGGAAGAGCGGCAGCACGGCGTCCAGCAGCGCTGTAATACTGTGTCCGTCGGCGCGTACAAGACGCTGCGCGTGAGAGGCGGCAGGGAAATTACTGTCGCCAAAAACAATTTCATCGCCATGTCCCATTTCGGACAGAACTTTCAACAGTTCGGGCGATATCAGAGGGCTAATTCCTTTTAACATATCTTTATCTTTTTAAAATGTTTCAATTATTTGTAC
>JAISDR010000203.1 GCA_031264645.1 Prevotellaceae bacterium
CGCGCCAGGGAACTTCTGGCGTTTCTCAATCTTTCCGACAGGCTGACGCACAAGCCCGAAGAACTGTCGGGAGGCGAACAGCAGCGTGTTGCCGTTGCAAGAGCGCTGATAAACAGTCCCGATATTATTTTAGCCGACGAGCCTTCGGGAAATCTTGACACCCGGAACAGAACCGAGTTGCACAGGCTGTTTTTCAGGTTAAGAGACGAATTTGGACAAACGATAGTCATTGTAACTCACGACGATAATCTGGCAGAAATGTCGGACAGGAAACTCACAATGATAGACGGAGTAATTCAATGATTTTATCCGGTTTACCTGATTAAAAAGAACAGAATATGAATAGATTCAATCTGATTATCCCCGTTACCGAATACAGTCCGGACGAAGAACTTGGCGGCAGGTACAGCGATTTGATAAAAGCGGCATATTCCGCATGTTCAGCCTCGTACGCTCCCTTTTCGGGATTTAATGTAGGCGCGGCGGTTCTCCTTGAAAACGGGGAAATAATAGAAGGCGGCAATCAGGAAAACGCGGCTTATCCGCTGGGCATCTGCGCCGAGAGAGTGGCAATGTTTTATGCCAATTCGCGTTATCCCGAAATTCCGGTAACGGCAATTGCAATAGCCGCGTCCGTTTCGGGAATCCCCTGCCGGAAACCAGTATATCCATGCGGCTTATGCCGTCAGTCCCTGTTGCAGTGCGAACAGCGTTTCCGGAAAAATATACGCGTCTTTATGGCAGGATCGGAAAAAATCCAAATGGTCGAAAGCATAAAAGACTTGCTGCCGCTTGGTTTTGAATTTAAAATATAATTAAATAGAAACAGTATCATGTATCGAAAGTTAACTGATAGAGAAATAGAGATTTTGACAGGACAGATGTGTACCTGTAACGATTGGGACAAAGTAGAAGTAGCCGAAAATTTCAGTCCCGAATATGTCCGCCACAGCAATTTTTCAGGCGATATACGAATGGGAGTGTTTGAAGACGAAATTGAGTTTTTTGGAGGCATGAAAAAGCATACCGGAATTTTCGATGCGTCCATACATAACTGCCGGATAGGCAACAATGTATATATCGGGCAAATACGCAATTATATTGCAAATTACATTATTTCGGATAATGTTGTAATCGAAAATGTCGAAATGCTGGCTGTTGATGGCGTCAGCAGTTTCGGCAACGGAACGCCGGTAAGCGTACTTAATGAAACCGGAGGTCGCGAAGTGCCTGTCTATGACTTCCTCTCGGCTCACATGGCGTACATTCTCGCTCTTTACAGGCACAGAACCGTGGTAATCGACAGGATAAGGACTATGATTGACGAATACGCGCAGTCGGTATCTTCGAACATGGGCGACATTGGCGAACATGCATGGCTGATTAACTGCCACACACTGCGGAATATGCGGATAGGCGCCCATGCCCGTCTGGATGGCGTCTACCGTCTTGTTAACGGAACAGTAAACAGCAACAGGGAGGCGCCCGCCTGTTTCGGAACCGGAGTTATTGCCGAGAATTTCATTGCCTGCACGGGTTCGGAAGTGTCGCAGGGGGTCGAAGTGTTCAATACATTCATCGGTCAGGGCTGCATTTTGAGCAAGCAGTATTCTGCCGAAAATTCGCTGTTTTTTGCCAACTGTCAGGGACTGCACGGCGAAGCCTGCGCTATTTTTGCAGGTCCATACACCGTTACTCATCACAAATCCACGCTTTTGATAGCCGGATATTACTCGTTCCTGAATGCCGGCAGCGGCTCGAACCAAAGCAATCACATGTACAAGCTTGGTCCTATCCATCAGGGTATTGTGGAACGCGGCTCCAAAACTACAAGCGATTCCTATATCCTCTGGCCCGCCAAAATAGGTCCTTTTACTTTGGTTATGGGACGTCATTACAAAAATTCGGATACATCCGACATTCCTTTTTCGTATCTCATTGAAAGCGGGGACGACAGCGTGCTTGTTCCGGGAGTCAACCTGCGGAGCGTGGGCACAATACGCGATGCGCAAAAATGGCCCAGACGCGACCGCCGTACCGACCCGAACAGGCTTGACTGTATTAATTTTAACCTTCTCAGCCCCTTCACTGTTCACAGGATGATAAAGGCGATAGACATACTGCAAATGCTGAAAAAGGTATCGGGCGAAACGTCCGGCTTTTATTCATATCAAAGCGCTAAAATCAAGCCTAATTCGCTGGAAAACGGTTTGAAACTTTACGAAATGGCTATTAACAAATTCCTGGGGAACTCGATTATCAAGCGTCTGGAAAATGAACGTTTTGACAGCGACGAAGCTATCCGTGAACGTTTGCGTCCCGACACTCCCGCCGGAACAGGCGAATGGCTGGATCTGGCAGGACTGATTGCTCCCAAAAGCGAAGTGGAACGCTTGCTGTCGAATATAGAAACAGGAGAGGCGTCTTCGCTTGACGCTATTGCCAGTGCATTCGCCGATATGCACCGTAATTATTATACTTACGAATGGACTTGGGCTATCGACAAAATTCAGGAACGTTTCGGAAAAAATATCGACGAGTTTACTGCCGGCGACATTGTTCATATCGTAACTGTCTGGAAAGAAAGCGTTGTGGCTCTCGACCGCTTGCTGTATGACGATGCGCAAAAGGAGTTTACGCTTGGCGCGAAAACCGGTTTCGGCGTCGACGGCGGCGAATATGACCGCAATCTTGATTTTGAACGTGTACGCGGCGAATT
>JAISDR010000219.1 GCA_031264645.1 Prevotellaceae bacterium
GCAGTAAATCGCCTTTGGGGTGTTTATACCGTAAATTACTTCTTGGAAAAGGAGCTAAAACTGCGATTAAAGCTGTTGCTCGTAAATTAGCGGTTTTGTTGTACACCCTCATTAAAAATGGAACCCAATATTCCGGCGAATATTTTGAAGCGGAAAAGAAAAAACAGAATCTCAGAGATGAAAATAAGTTGCAAAAACCGGCTAAACAACTCGGTTACGGATTGATTAAAATTGCCTCATTATATGTTACTTAAGAAAAGCGTCATTATAAGGAACGAAGCAATCCAGAGTTTTTATAATCTGTTATATCTTGATGAAAACTGTCTTTTTCAAAGTGCATTGACTGCGTCGAATATGGCAATGCATCCCGATCGTAAAGTCTGTCTGCCCGATCACATTGGGTCGACGTCGGCGACAGTTATTATTCCGGCATATTTTTTCTCTGATTTAAGTTGCGTGAAAGCCGCATTTATCAAATCCTTATAATGGTCGATACTTGCATTTTTCTTCAGTTTGATCCGGAAATTGAGGATATACTTATTTTGTATTCGTCCTACCGGGGGCGGCTCGGGACCGGCAAGGTCTTTTCCGAAGATTTTTAGCAGTATGGGTTTCAGAACATTTCCCGCTTCGTTCAAGATATCCTGCCGGGAATGTTTTATCGACAAGACTGTCAGGCGACAAAACGGCGGATAATTGAACATCCGGCGTTCGTTTAGCTGCGTCGCGAAAAAAGCGTCGTAATCATACTTGATAACCTGACGTATGACAGGGTTTTCGGGGGTTGTCGTCTGTATGATGACCTCTCCCGGCTTGTCTTTTCTTCCCGCTCTTCCCGCAACCTGCGACATAAGCTGAAAACTGCGCTCGTAAGCCCTGAAATCGGGAAAAGTCAGAAGATTATCGGCGTCCATTATTCCCACCAGACTGACGTTTCCGAAATCAAGTCCCTTGGTTATCATCTGCGTTCCTACGAGAATATCAACCGCATGCGCTTCGAAACCGGACAAAATCTTATGGTAAGCATATTTCGATTTCGTTGAATCCAGATCCAGCCTTTCGATTTTCGCTTCCGGAACGAGAAGGGAAAGTTCATCCTCTATTTTCTCGGTACCGAATCCCTTGGTCTTGATATTCGGACTGCTGCACGAAGGACATTTGGAGGGCATGGCTATGGAATATCCACAGTAATGACAGGTCAAAGCGCCTGTATACTTGTGATATGTAAGGCTGACGTCGCAATACTTGCATTTTGCCACATGTCCGCAATCGGCGCACTGAACGAAGGGAGAAAATCCCCTGCGGTTCTGAAACAGGATAATTTGCTCTTTCCTCTCAAGAGCGCTTTTAATGGCGTTCAACAGCGTTTCCGAAAAATTGGATACGACTTTTTTCTTCCAGTAAGCTCTTTTCATGTCAATTGTCCGTATTTCGGGAAGAACCGCCTTTCCGTAGCGTTCGCTGAGTTTGACCAAATCATATTTTCCCTGCAGGGCGTTATAATAACTTTCCAGCGAGGGCGTTGCCGAACCCATAACGACCTTCGCGCCATGTATTTTTCCCAGAATCACGGCTGCATCGCGGGCATTGTATCTCGGAGCCGGATCGTACTGTTTATAAGTCGTTTCATGCTCCTCGTCGACAATGATAAGACCAAGGTTTTTGAACGGAAGCAAAAGGGAAGACCGGACGCCAAGAATCCCCTCTCCACGGGACGCTTCCAGCTGTTCTTCTCCGCAAGTTGAAGCGGCTTGGGGATTGAATTTTAAGAGATTATTATATGCCTCCGTACGTTCGGCGTCGCTGAAATTGGAATGATATACGCCCATTTTACTTCCAAATACCGTTCTCAAGCGTTCGATAATCTGCGTTGTCAGAGCGATTTCCGGCAGGAGATACAAAACCTGCTTTCCCTCTTTTAAAGCCTCCTCAATCAGTCTTATGTAAATTTCGGTTTTCCCCGACGAAGTTATTCCGTGCAGCAGAACAGGCTTGCTTGCGGCTTTCAGTTCCTCAAACGCTTTTTGCTGAGCCGGCGACAGTTCGGGCAATCCCTTCAGTGCGACGGCAGTGTTTTTGAGCCGGTCTGTTTTCTTTTTTACGGATATAAAGATTCCTTTTTCTTCACACGAGCTGTAAACGGATTCCGATACACCGCTTTTGTCAAGGAGTTCATTTTTCGGGATTTCCAGAGGAGAAACAAAATCAAGAGGACTTGCAAGCTCAATATATTTCGTCAGAAGCTGTCCCTGTTTGCGGGCTTTTGTCAGGGAATCAAGCAGAGCATTAAGTTTTTTTTCACTGTCGATGTCCGGATGCAGGAATACATACGACTGATATTTCGACTTGTAATTGTTTATCAATTCTTTTGTACTGCTTTCCATTTTCAGATACGCCGGAAGAGCAGCCTTCATCACTTCCCCAAGCGTACACATGTAATAATCGGCAATCCATTTCCACAGTTCCAGTTGCGGGGCGGTAATGATGGGCGTTTCGTCGATTATCCCGAGTATGTCCTTCATTTCAAAACCGGTCTCCGTATT
>JAISDR010000233.1 GCA_031264645.1 Prevotellaceae bacterium
ATTTTCGAATCCGTAACATTTGACTAATTTTGCCCCAAATTATAGATGTAAACAGAACATTTTTTTGCATGAAAGGAAGATTAAAAACAGTATACATGGGAACGCCGGAATTTGCGGTCGAACCGTTAAGGGTTTTACTGAAAAACGGCTGCAATATTATTGCGGCAGTTACGGCTCCCGACAAACCGGCAGGACGTGGACGCGAGCTAAAGCAGTCTGAAGTCAAACAATTTGCGATTGAACATTCCTTGCCCGTTTTGCAGCCCGAAAAGTTGCGCGACGAAGATTTTATCGAAACATTGAAGTCCCTGGACGCCGATCTTTTTCTTGTTGTAGCGTTCCGGATGTTGCCGGAAATTGTATGGAGCATGCCGCCGAAAGGAACTGTCAATCTGCATGCCTCGCTCCTGCCCGACTACAGGGGAGCCGCGCCGATAAATCACGCAATCATAAACGGAGAAACAGTAACAGGACTTACAACATTCTTCATCAGTCATGAAATAGATACCGGCGAAATCCTTCTTCAAAGGAAGGTCGAAATAGGAAACGACGAAACAGCCGGCGAACTGCATGATAAACTGATGACTGCAGGAGCATCATTATTGCTCGAAACTGTCGAAAGAATCGAATCCGGCAATGCGGAACCGTTTCCTCAAGCGGAGACGCTGAATCTTCATCCGGCTCCCAAACTGTTTCGCGAAACCTGCGAAATCGACTGGAATCTTCCTGTCGAGCAGGTACGAAACCTGATAAGAGGATTAAGTCCGTATCCGGGAGCATGGTGTGAATTGAAAAGCGAAACGAAATCTTTGCAGATAAAGATATTGAAAGCATCAGCCGGGCACGGGAAAACGACAAACGAACCCGCGGGGACAGTTTTATCCAACGGGAAAAGCTTCCTGAAAATCGCCTGTTCCGACGGGTTTCTCAATGTAGAAGACTTGCAGCCGCAGGGGAAAAAAACTATGTCCGTCAAGGCTTTTCTGGCTGGATTCAGAGATATATCATTATACCGTTCAGGAAAATGAAGACAGTAAACTATTACACGCGAAACGCCGAATGATACTGAAAAATCGAAAGCTTCAACGATATGGACTGGCGCTCCTGACAGCAGTTGTTTTATACTTCATGATAAAACCCGAACACAGGATTTTCGATATCGGAATGCCGCGGGGATATGAATTGCACGGAATAGACGTCTCACGTTATCAGGACCTGATAGACTGGAGCTATTTGGAAAGTTTCCCGGACAATAAAAACGAGGTAAAGATTTCGTTCGCCTTTATCAAAGCTACCGAAGGACGCTCGATACAGGATCCCTTTTTCAAAACCAATTGGGAAAATATCGCTAAAACAGGCATAATCAGAGGCGCATACCATTATTTCATCCCGACGCGCAGCGCTTCGGAACAGGCGCAGAATTTCATTGCAAATGTGAAACTTGACAGGGGAGACCTTCCTCCCGTGCTTGATATCGAGGTTCTGGGAAATCCGGGAGCGGCAAAACTTAGGGAAAACATTAAAATCTGGTTGAATATGGTCGAGAAACACTATGGAATGAGACCAATAATATATTCATATATAGATTTCTATGAGAAATATATTCTCGTGGATAAAGACCTGCAAACTTATCCTCTCTGGATAGCTCATCATAATCAAAAGAAAATTAAGCTTGAAGACCCGTGGCTGTTCTGGCAACACAGCGACAGGGGACGAATACCCGGGATAGATGAAAAAGTGGACTTTAATGTGTTTAATGGAAATATGGATCAGCTAAAATCTCTTTGTAAGAAATAAGAAATAGATATGGAAGAAAATAATTTAAAATCGGGATTTGTAAACATTGTTGGCAATCCCAATGTAGGTAAATCAACTTTAATGAACGCTTTAGTTGGCGAACAGCTGTCGATTATTACGGCAAAAGCGCAGACGACACGCCACCGCATACTCGGCGTTGTAACCGAAAACGACTATCAGATTGTATTTTCCGATACGCCGGGAGTACTGAAGCCCAACTATATGCTGCAGGAATCAATGATGAAGTTCGTTTACTCGGCTATAGGCGATGCGGATATTATACTGTACGTAACCGACGTGGTGGAAAAATCGGACAAGAATCTTGATTTCATAGAGAAACTGAATGCTTTGAACATCCCGATTTTCCTGCTGATTAATAAAATCGACCTCACTACGCCCGAAGACCTGGAGGCGTTAAGCGCTAAATGGCAGGAACTCCTGCCTTCGGCAATCATTTTTCCTGTTTCGGCTTTGCTGAAATTCAATCTGGATAATGTGAAAAAGGAGATTGTTCGAATCTTGCCTTACGGTCCCAAGTATTACGATAATGATACTTTAACGGATAGAACCTTGCGCTTCTTCGCTTCGGAAATTATCCGTGAAAAGATTTTCCTGAACTATCAGAAAGAAGTCCCCTATTCTACGGAAGTAGTCGTCGAAGAGTTTAAGGAAGACAAAAATATCACACGTATAGAAGCTGTTATATACGTAGCCCGCGATTCACAAAAGGGTATAATCATCGGAAAACAGGGAAAGCTTTTGAAAAAAACAGGAACTGCAGCCCGTATAAGTCTGGAAACATTCCTGCAGACCAAAGTTTACCTCGGTCTCCACGTCAAAGTCGATCCCGACTGGAGAAATAACAAGCTAAAGCTAAAGAATTTTGGATATATACAGGAATAATTTGTTGTCACCGTATCGGAGCATACTTGTTTTGAGCTTCCGTTCTGGTAAAAGCTTCGAAATGCCACCATTCGTTTGATATTCCGCGGAATCCTGCTTTTTTCATAACTTTTCTCAGCAGTTCCCTGTTTTTTACCTGTTCGGGACTTAATTCTCCGGAGGCGAGGAATTTTGCTTCGTTTCGAGGCTCTGCCAGCGCGCCAAGGAAATCAACCGGCGTTCCCATATCCAGTTCCACGCTGTTTCGGGACAGGATGCTCACGTCGACGGCAACTCCGTATGTGTGCATGCTTATTCTTTCGGGACTGCTGACATATCTTTTCATCGGCGTATCCTTCACTTTGTTCCACATTATTACCTGCGCCCATTGCGGACGGGCAGCGTCATACACAATCAGTTTGCAGTCGGGATTGATTTGCTTGAGATATTTTTGTGCAAAAACAAGCATCTTAGCGACCTCCGGCTGCAAATA
>JAISDR010000260.1 GCA_031264645.1 Prevotellaceae bacterium
AAGCGAACAACTCAAAATCTGAAACCAATTGTAGCTATAATACGTCCAATCTTTAAATTCTCTACTGCAACGTCAGGGTCGTTATCCGCATCCCGGACTCTGTAATCGTTAATATAGTATGGCGCGAAATGATATTTGCTTGTATTCAGCACATACGCCAAATCGGCAAAGAAATGTTTACCGCGATAGCCTATACCTCCCGAATAAGCATAACGGTTATAATCCAGACTGCTGTCCTTATAGGGACTTTGGAAATAATTGAAACCGCCGCGCAACATTAATCCCCGATAAAGATTGATTTCCGCTCCGACCCTTAGATTCGATGTAGCCCTATAAGCATTTTTAATAGTGTTGTTATGGGAAGATATAAATCCGTCATCCACTATATTATCGTGGATACGCATCGAATTGTTCCCGACAAGCTCGTAATCCACGCTAATCAAACCCGTCTTTCCAAAAATATATGCAAGTCCAAATTCCAGCCGGTATGGAGTTGACAAAGTATATTCATACAGGTCTCTGGGGGAATTTTCTTCTTTCACATCATCCTTACCTTCCAGTTTATATGCGGATTTCATAAACACATTGTACTCTCTTTCCATATTGAAAAATGTCGGCGTATGCACGGCAAAACCTAAACGGAAAGCGTCGACTGGGCGATAAATAATGCCAAACTTAGCATTAACGCCCGTTCCAACGGTTCGGATATATTCGTCTCTGCTACTTGAAACATATTGTATATTATCGTGATGTCCAAGATAGTTTTCTTTGTAATTCATACGGTTTACATATTGCAAATCCTGCAATCCTATAGTCATTCCAAACTGGAAACGGTTGGAAATATTTCCCCCTATCGAAAAAGTATATTCTTCCGTGCCTCCTGTCTGTACGCTTGAACCGTAGATATCCACCTTTCCGCCCTCGGCTAAACCGTTAGAGATGTATTTGTTTTCATCCTTGTCGTATCTCATCATTTCACTAATAAGAGCCATAGAGGTTGACCAGTCTTCCGGAAAGATTTGTTTGAGGTCCTGCTTAAGATAGTCGGGATTCAGGTCGAGATTGTTGGCATATTGTGTAAACATGTCCAGAACGCTGTTGGGAGAATCAAAACCCCGGAAATTTGTACGTTTGTAGAAATTCGCAGACCTGTTGTATCCCAGTCCGAAATTGAAAGAAATCAAACCCTGGGATTTTTTTGTAAGATATGTAGCGACATATCCAAGATTGGCGAATCCGAAACGGGTATATCCGTCCGAAAGCGATTCTCTTCGAAAATCCGTAGTTGTATTGTTTAGCGTTAACGAGGGTGTAAAAGCAAATTCCGATGAACGGTAAGTTCCTATACCCGCGGGATTTGTACTTAGAGAGCCAAAATCGCCTCCCAAAGCATTAAACGCTCCGCCCAATCCTGAGAATCTGGCTGTTCCTTGAATTTCATGTGTTCCTAACTGTAATAATTCATCTGCTGTTTGGGCTTTCAGCGAAAACGCAAGGAAAACCGATAACAATAGCATAGACCATTTTTTTACTGTCTTCATTGAAAAAAAACTTTAAAATTTAACATATTATCTGCCACGTCCTCCTCCGCTTGAACGCGAGCCGCCGCCACTTGATGACGACCTGCTGCCTCCCGAAGATGACGAACTTGACCTGCTCGGAGAACTGTAGCTGCCCGAAGATGACGAGCTTGACCTGCTTGGAGCGCTGTAGCTGCCCGATGACGACGAACTCGACCTGCTTGGAGTTGCCGAGCTTGACGAGCTTGACCTGTTCGTAGATGACGAACTTGATCTGCTCGGAGTATAATTGTCCGAAGATGATGAGCTTGACCTGCTTGTAACGCTGTTACTGCTCGAAGACGACGAACGTGATCCTTCGTTATACGACGACCGGCTTGTACTTGGTCTGGTATATACCTGAGTATTATCCCGCGTATTAGTATTATCCCGTGAAGTCGTTGTTGAAGTTCCTCTTGACGAAGTCGTTGACGAAGAATTTTGAGCCGGCTGATTCGAAATGCGGGAGCGTGTCGAATAGGCGTCTACCGAATTGCCCCTGTTGTTTGTAGCTCCGTTTCTGTTGTAGCTGCTGCGCGAGGGGATAGAATTATCTATGCGCGTAACATTCGACGAACGCGATGCGGACGAACGGGAAGTTGTGCCTGACGAACGCGAAACAGCGCCTGACGAACGTGCAACATCGCTGCTCGAACGCACTGAACTTCTGGGTATATACGAACCGCCGCCCGATGATGAGCGCAGCCCGTAATTTCCCGCTCCTCTGCCTGCTGCGTAAGTATAATTGCGGTTGTCATGACGCCAGTGGTCGTGATACCAGCCGCCGCCATAATATCCGCCGTAGTATCCTCCATACCAGCCTCCTCCATACCAGCTGTCGTACCAGTAGGGATAGCCCCAGCCCCATCCCCAGGGACGATACCATGGACTGTGCCAGCCGCCATACCAGCCTGTGTGCCAGCCCCAGCCGCCGTAGTAGGGATAATCCCAGCCATAACCGTAGTAGGGATTTCCCCAGCCGTAATTATAGCCCATGTTTATTTCGACAGTATATTGCGGCTCGTCGAACATTTTCAGTTTGCGTTCGTACGAATCTGCATCTGCAAGTTCGCCGCTGTATATTACGGTATCGACTGTTCCTTCGATTTTCAAGGTCGAAGGATTTGAGAGATAAACCTTATCCGCCTCCATGTAAATTGTTTTTTCGGCGACTGTCTTTTGCGTTTGGGTTTTCAACTGTTCGGTCTGTTCATCTATTGCTCCTTTTTTTACATTGTCCCTGGATGAATAATAAATATCATCCGAACTCGAAGCCATGTACGAAGATGTGCCGCATCCTGCCATAAGCAGCAGAATAAACGGGACGAACAACTTTACTTTCATGATCATTATATTTTTAATTGTTTTCATTTTACTACCTTTTTTAATACTGTTACATTTTTTTAACATATCTTTGCACCGTTTTTTAACACGCGTTTTCACTGCAAATTTCATGCCAAAATAAAGTGAAAAGCCTGTTTTAAACAAAATTTATTATTAGAAATTAAAAAAATATGGCAAAAGAGGTAACTTCGAGAGCGGAAAATTTTTCACTCTGGTACAACAATCTGGTTTTAAAAGCAGGTTTGGCGGAAAATTCTGCTGTGCGCGGTTGCATGGTGATAAAACCCTATGGATACAGTTTATGGGAAAACATGCAGTCGGCGCTTGACAAAATGTTTAAAGACACGGGACATGTCAATGCTTACTTCCCGCTGTTTATTCCGAAATCCTTTCTGGCAAAGGAAGCCGAGCATGTCGAAGGTTTCGCCAAGGAATGCGCCGTGGTAACTCATTACCGGCTTCGCAACACTGCCGACGGGAAAAGTCTGGAGGTCGATCCCGAAGCGCGACTGGAGGAAGAACTGATTGTCAGACCTACTTCCGAAACAATTATCTGGAACACCTACAAAAACTGGATACAGTCGTACCGCGACCTGCCTCTGCTCTGCAATCAGTGGGCTAATGTGGTGAGATGGGAAATGAGGACGCGACTGTTCCTGCGGACTGCCGAATTTCTGTGGCAGGAAGGACATACGGCTCATGCGACACGGAAAGAAGCTGTTGAAGAAGCAGTTAAAATGCTGGGCGTATATGAGGATTTCGCAAGGAACTGGCTGGCAATTCCCGTAATCACGGGAGTAAAAACGGCAAGCGAACGTTTTGCCGGAGCTGTCGATACATACTGCATCGAAGCGATGATGCAGGACGGCAAGGCTTTGCAGGCGGGAACGTCCCACTTTCTCGGACAGAATTTCGCCAGAGCATTTGATGTGAAGTTTGCGTCCAAAGATGGCGTACTGGATTATGTATGGGCTACTTCGTGGGGAGTGTCCACGCGTCTGATAGGAGCTTTGATAATGGCGCATTCCGATGATAACGGTCTGGTTCTCCCGCCAAAAGTTGCTCCGCTGCAGGTTGTCATTATACCTATATTTAAAGGAGAGGAAGAATTGCAGCAAATGAGGGCGCACTGCGAAACGATAAAGAGCAGTCTCCAAAAGTCAGGAATTTCCGTAAAAATCGACGACAGGGATAATTTGCGCTCGGGATTCAAGTTTGCCGAATACGAATTGCAGGGCGTTCCCGTCAGGCTTGCCATTGGTCCCAGAGATATCAAAAACGGTACTGTCGAAGTCGCACGCAGGGATACTCTCACAAAAGAGATTGTGTCGCAGGAAAATATAGAGCAGCATGTTTCGTCGCTGCTTGCGGATATTCAAAGCAATATGTACAATAAAGCGCTTAAATTCAGGGAAGAGCACACTTATACCGTGGACTCGTACGACGAGTTTAAGGAAAAGATTGAAAACGGCGGCTTCTTCCTTGCCCACTGGGACGGAACGGCAGAAACCGAAGCGCTGATTAAGGAGGAAACGAAAGCGACTGTCCGCTGTATCCCTATCGGTGGAGACAGGGAAACGGGAAAATGTATGCTTACCGGGAAGCCTTCGAGTCAGAGAGTTGTATTTGCAAGAAACTATTAAGCGGATTTTTTGAAATGAGTATAAAATTGTGGAGCAAAGGGTTTGATTCCGACAAGTCTGTTGAACTTTTCACCGTAGGACGCGACAGGGAACTTGATTTGAAACTGGCAAAATACGATATACAGGCTTCCATGGCTCACATACGCATGTTGCAGAGTATAGGACTGCTGGAGAAATCCGAACTGGATATTCTGCTCGGAGAGATGGAAATGATTCTGTCGGAAACAGAGAAGGGAAATTTCGAAATAGAAGAAGGCGTCGAAGATATTCATTCCCAGATAGAACTCATGCTTACCCGGAAACTTGGCGAGGTCGGGAAAAAAATCCATTCGGGACGTTCGCGCAACGATCAGGTTCTGGTTGACCTCAAGCTGTTTTTCAAGAACGAAATCAAAGAAATTGCCGGGCTGACAAAACAGCTGTTCGACACTCTGATAGACTTGAGCGAAGCTTATAGCCATGTGCTGATGCCGGGATATACTCACTTACAGATAGCTATGCCTTCGTCGTTCGGTCTGTGGTTCGGGGCTTATGCCGAATCGCTGGCAGATGATGTGCTTTTGCTGACGGCAGCCTGCAAACATGCCGATCAAAATCCTCTGGGTTCGGCGGCGGGATACGGTTCGTCGTTCCCGCTGAACAGAACGATGACAACAGACTTGCTGGGCTTTGAGACGCTGCATTTTAACTCCGTAGCGGCGCAGATGTCGCGGGGTAAGACGGAACGGACGCTGGCTTACGCTATGGCGGCAATTGCCGGAACGCTGTCGAAACTCGCCGTTGATATCTGCCTGTATATGAGCCAGAATTTCGGGTTTGTCTCTTTCCCCGACGAACTTACGACCGGCTCAAGCATCATGCCGCATAAGAAAAATCCGGACATGTTTGAACTGATTCGCGGAAAATGTAACAGACTGCAAGCCTTGCCGAACGAACTGAGTCTGCTTACCGGAAATTTGCCTTCAGGCTACCATCGGGATTTCCAACTGTTGAAGGAAATTATCTTTCCGGCTATAGACGAGCTGAAAAACTGTTTGTCCATGAGCGACTACATGTTGAGAAATATAAGAATAAACACTTCAATAACGGACAATCCGCTGTATGATTACCTGTTTACGGTGGAGGACGTGAACCGCAAGGTATTGTCGGGCGTCCCGTTTCGCGATGCATACAGGGAAATCGGCAGACAGGTTCAGGAAAAAACCTACAAACCGGACAGGGAAATACATCACACTCACGAAGGCAGCATCGGAAACCTGTGTAACGACAGGATCAGGGAAAAAATGGAAGAACGTTTGAACTCAATAATTCAGGTATGCGAAATAAACAGGATATAACAGATTATAAAAACTCTGGATATTCAGAAAGTTCACATTGTTAATGTTCTTCCCTTAGCGTAGTCTGGAGACCAATTCCAATAAGGATACTTCGCATCCCTTATATTGTCCACGGCATAAATTTGTGAGAAGTTCCGGGAAGGGTTCCTAACACTTAGGAAAGTCTCCCGGAAGTTCCGGGAAGGTTTCCTAACACTTAGGAAAGTCTCCCGGAAATTCCGGGAAGGTTTCCTAACGCTTAGGAAAGTCTCCCGGAAGTTCCGGGAAGGTTTCCTAATACTTGGGAAAGTCTCCCGGAAGTTCCGGGAAGGTTTCCTAATACTTAGGAAAGTCTCCCGGAAGTTCCGGGAAGGTTTCCTAACACTTGGGAAAGTCTTCTGCTCTTTTTTATTATATAACATCTCACAAATTTATGCCGTGGACAATATAACTCTTAACTTAATCTGTTCCGAAAGCTGTCCATTTCGCCTGAACAAAGTCTATTTTTTGTTGTTTCAAAAACGCATTTTTAGCATTCATTATACAGCTTGAAGCGCTCCAACTTCAAAAAACTGCTGTTCCGAATAACTTGTTATTCGCAGTGATGTGATTTTTTTTTCG